>JAICHC010000201.1 GCA_025922795.1 Candidatus Binatia bacterium
AAAGGCGCGAAGGCGCAAAGTAAAAGAACAAAGTTCCGAACTTTGTGGACATGGCGGCTTGGCGAGAGAAAATACGAGTCCGAGGCTTGTCACTGACGTGAAACAAATCCTTGCCACGACGCTGCAGCGTAGATAGGATATGACTATGTTAAAGGGCAGTGTTCGTGACTCGAGATAATCTACGAGGGGCATGCGATGTTCAACCCTAAGAATCTGATCATAGACAACCCGAAAAATGGCGTATTTCGAGTCCATCGCTCCGCCATGACATCGCTCGAAGTTCTTCAGATGGAGCAGGAGCGGATATTCAACAAATGCTGGCTGTATCTGTGTCACGAATCCGAAGTAGAGAACCCCGGCGACTACCGGCGCCGGAATGTAGCGGGGAGGCCGCTTTTCTTCATCCGCGGCGGCGACGGCAAGCTGCGGGTTTTCCTGAACACATGCACGCACAGAGGCGCGCTCATTTGCCGGCACGACCAGGGGCATGCCGATATTTTGCAATGCTTCTATCATGCCTGGAGCTTCAACAATCAGGGTGACCTCGTAGGCGTGCCGGACGAGGCCGGCTATAGCGACAGCTTCAACCGAGCGGAGATGGGCCTCAAGTCGCCGCCGCGGGTGGACAGTTACCGCGGCTTCATCTTTGTCAGCTTCAATCCCCAGGTTGAAGATCTCGTGACCTATCTGGCGGGCGCTCGGGAGTATCTGGATCTGATCGTCGACCAGGCCGAAAAAGGCATGAGGATTATCCCGGGTTCCAATCGATACTCGATCAAGGCCAACTGGAAGCTGCTGGTCGAGAACAGTCTGGATGGATACCACGTCAGGCCGACTCACAAGACTTACTTCGAATATGTCAACAGCCTCGGGATCAACACCAGCGGCGTGCAATCTGCATTCAGCCGGCCGGCCCTCGTTCTCGGCAACGGTCATGCGGTGGAGGAACACGACGGGATCAGGGGCCGACCCATTGCCCGTTGGAGCCCGCTCTTCGGGGAAGAGAACAAAGACGAAATCGCCGCGATCCGCGCAAGACTGGTGCGGAAGTTCGGCGAGCAGAAGGCCCGTCATATGGCCGATATCAGCCGAAACCTTCTGGTCTATCCAAATCTCCTCATCATCGACTCCATCGACATCACCGTCAGGATATTCTGGCCTCTAGCTCCGGACCTGATGGACGTGACAGCCTGGCAGCTGGCCCCCAGGGAAGAGAAGCCCGAACTCCTCGCGCGCCGGCTGGACAATTTTCTTACCTTCCATGGGCCGGGCGGATTCGCGACACCCGACGATGTGGAAGCGATCGAATCGTGTCAGGCCGGTTATAAAGCCGAGGGAGTCGAATGGTCCGAACTATCCAGAGGCATGCACCGAGAAGCGATCGCCGAGGACGAGCTTCAGCTGCGGGCGTTCTGGCGCCAGTGGTTCGGCCATATATTAGGGCTCGGGAAGGTTGAAACGAACGACCCCGTGATCAGGGAGAGGGCGGCGCTGGCCCGCTAGCAACGAAAGCAATCATGCCGGAAGCAAGCTCCGCCGGAAACCATGGCAGCGCACTCCTTTTGCGCGAGATGGTGGAGGACTTTCTTTACCAGGAGGCGGCTCTTCTGGACGCGTGGCGGTTGGATGAGTGGTTGGCACTTTTCACCGCCGACGGCAGATATCTGGTCCCGACCACGGATCTTCCGGACGGAGATCCCCAGAAGGACCTGGTGTTTATCGACGATGACATGGTACGGCTGCGCGCTCGGGTGGAAAGACTGAAGAGCCGGCACGGTCACAGAGAGTATCCTTCGTCCCGTACCCGGCGCTTCATTAGTAATATCCGAATCAAAGTCGAAGGCGGCAGCATCGTCGTGACTTCCTCGTTTCTGGTCTATCGCTTCCGGATGGGAGAATCGAGCCCGTATGTGGGCTGGTACGAGCACAGACTGAAACGGGTGGACGGAGAGTTGAAGATCCATAACAGGAAAGCCGTTCTCGACCTGGAAGCGCTGCGCGAGCACGGCGCCGTGAGTATCATCGTATAGCACGTTCCAGACGCCGTGAACGTGTTCAATTCGTTTTACGCTAAGGAGCGCGCGTGTTCGACAAGCTTTTGCAGACTTTCCAGAGATTGGACGCCGCTTAGCGCTATTTTCCGGTTCGCGATAAAGGCGGGCACTCCGCTGAGTCCGAGCTTCTTTGCCTCCCACTCATCCGCGAGGACGTTTTCGAGATGCAAATCGTTTTCGAGCGCCTCTCGCAAGTCGTCACCTTCTAGCGCCATATCCGACGCTAAGCGAGTAAGCACCTCGTTATTGCCGATGTCCTCGCCGCGTCGGAAGAACGAGCGAAAGAGCGCATCGTTATACTCCCGGAACTTGCCATGGCGACGCGCCCAGTGCGCGGCTTGATGCGCGCGGCGCGAGCGGGGCTGTGCGGGTGGAAGCTTGATGTCGATCCCCAAATGTTCTGCGAGGGGATAGACCGAGCTACCCCAGACTCTGTGCAAATAGTCGCCGTTCGGATCGAGCGTCGGCACCGGGTCGGGGCGTAGCTCGAAGGCGCGCCAGACGATAGCAACGTTTGGATCTTTCTCTTCCAGTTCACGCAAGGCCGGCTCCGCCAGCCAGCAGAATGGTCAAACGTAGTCAGAAAACACTTCGAGTGTTACGGGCTCCACGTTCTTCACTTTAAACTCGGCAACGCGCTCGTTCCAGATGATCGTAAGAAAATTGCCAGGGCGGCAGATCAGAGCCTGGGTAGTTGACTCATAATGCCGGCCGTTTGTGCAGAGAACCCCAGTTACAGATTCTGATATCCCGACTAAACTGAGTGGATTTGCGAAGTTTGCGCACTACAGCTCTCACAACCTTTCAGCACCGGAACGGATGATTTTCCTCACATCGCGAGCGTTGCGTCTTGGGGGAGAAAATTCTTCGGGTGTGAATCGCCCATGACCCCATCGACGGCCCGTTGTCGAGCGCAGATTAATACTTGCGGATAAACTGTAGCACGTGGTGGTTGAAGGTTTCGGGCTGCTCCCAGTTGATCGAGTGAGAGGCCTCGGGCAGCACAATGAACTCGGCATGGGGAATGTGGGCGAGTTGACGGCGCATGACCCAGGGAGGACACTGGATGTCCTGATCGCCGGGCATCAGTAATGTCGGGATGCGGATCGTCGCGAGCTTCTCGAACGTGATCGGCGTGCGTTGGGGTTGGGCGGGCGCGCCTTTCTGTTGCGAATTGTTGTGGATCTCAAGCCAGCGCTTTACGCCTTCGGGATTGGTCGCCATGTAGCCCATGCTGACCTCGCGAAACTCCGGCGGCCAGCTCCTGAACCCTGGAAGGGTCGTCTTCTCGCGCAGCTTGGTCAGCTCTTCGTCGACAATGGCGCCGCCGCTCGCGGCGATGACCAGACTGCGCAGCCGCTCGGGATGCCAGAGAGCGTAGTCATAGGCGGCAAACCCGCCCCCCGCCACTCCCACGAGATGAAAGCGATCGATCTTCAGGTATTCCACCAGCGCGTGAAGATCTTCTGCGATGGTGCCGGGCTGCGGCCCGGTGCCCGGATTCGTGGTGCTGCGCCCCCAGCCGCGCCGATCGAAAGCGATGGCGCGATATCCGGCCTCGACGAAAGCCGGAATATTGTACTGCCAACCGTCGGCGTTGCCGGTGTTGGCGTGTAGCAGCACGACGGGCACGCCAGCGCCGCCGCTGTCCCTGTACCAGAGGCGCACGCCGGGGAGATCCGCATGTCCGGCGAATTGTGCAGCAGATGCCATAATCAATAACGACGACCCAGCGATTGCGTGCGGCGCCAAGAGCGCGCAGCTTAAGCGCTACGTCCATTAACGCGCTCTATTCACCCCATCGATTGATTCGTAAACTGCTCTCCGACTTTTCCGGTATTAGCAGAGAAACTATTGAACGGTCTCCACGACTTAGGGTCACAACCCAATTCTGATCAGTACTTGGCGAGGATCTCCGGCTCCAATTGGTTGAGCTGATCGGCAATTGCCTGCTGATCGATCTTCCCGGCGATTTCCTCGTATCCGGCTTGCTTGACCAGCGCGGGCAACCGGCTCTTGAGCTGCGCCAATGTCCAGCGGACGGAATCTTCCCGCCTTGGTCTTTCATCTTGTAAGCCGCTTGTTCGCCGCCGGACGCACCCAAGTGATAATGAGGATTTTTGTAGAAGCAATCGTAGCGCAGAATCCTTTTTCCCTCCTCGCCGGCCGTCGTGATGTCGAACGTCAGCCCTTCATCGCTGCCGCCGAGACCTTGCCGGTGTGCGATGGTCATGCGCATACCCGCCTGCTCGATAATTATCGGCTCGGTCTTCGCCGTCGATCCTTGCTTTTCCATTCGTCGGCCCTCCCGTCAAGTTGATTCGATCTTGGCAGAAGTGGTTTCTACCTGTCAAACCCAAGTGAGGGCGCTAACAGATAAGAAGGGGAGCAAAAGGGAGAGCGTGGGACTAGGCGGACAAACCTCGGAGCGGCAACGGCTCTGTCCGCCGAGTCGCGGATTCCGCCAGCTGTCGGGCCGTCGCGTCGTTAGCGGTCGTGACTGGACGTGTAACAATCCGCCGCGACGCGATGCGCTTGGGACGACGCATCAACCAGCTTGTCAAAGCAGGCCGGGTGGAGAAAATCTTTATTCCACCCGGCCTGTTATTGGAGCACCGGAGTGACCGACGACTAGGTCTCCTCTCCTCGGGCGGCCTGCCCGTTCTTTCTATTTCGACATCTTTTCGCCGCACTTTGTCCCGTACAGTCTCTGTACGCTCCTCCGCCGTCTTTCCGACTACGATCTCTTCGACAACCCGTTCCTGTTTCCCCACCACGGGCTCTTCTCTCATTTCGGTGACCTCGATCACCACGTCGTCTTTTCGATCGGCATCCGTCACCGGTCGGTCTACAGCGCGGCGTTCCACATTGACTCGCTCGTCGCGCAACTGTACGGACTCTTCCACCGGCGTCTCGCTTACCCTTCCATAGACACGAACCCGTCCGCTTTCCACGGCTCTTTTGTCGACGACCATTTGCTCCTCAGTAACCGGAATGGTTGCCGTATCGACGGTGCGTTGATTTTCCCGGTCTGATGTCCGCTCATCGTAATCCGCCATCTCACTTTCGCCGCGCGCTGATTTGGCGGTTGAGAAATCTCGATCGCTTGAAATGTCGGCTCTGCCGGCAGCGGCTCTCCGGTCGGTAACCTCAGCGGTATCGCGGCTTCTCGCGCCCAAGTATTCGGGTGTCGCTTCTACACTGTCGTCGCGTCGTCCTTCAACGTCCACGGCGCCTTGGACCTCCATTATATTTGCAGCGCGCTCGGCTTCATCGTCATTGTCGGCCCGAACGGCAACCAGGACCTTACCTTCACGAATCTGGTCTTCATAGTGCCTCGCTTCCTCTTCAGGGACACCCATATCGGTTAATGCGCCGATAAGCCCACCAGCGGCTGCGCCCAGACCAGCACCGCCCAGTGCGCCGCCGATTGCCGCCGCGATCGGACCGGCAGCGAGAATGGGCCCAATCCCTGGAATCCCAAGTCCGACGATGCCAGCGATCAGTCCTCCGACACCACCGACCGCCGCCCCGATGCCGGCCCCTTTGCCGGCGCCACTGGTTTGCTCGGTTGTGGCGTCACCGGCTCTGTGCTGACCGGAATCGCGACTGACCAAACTGATTTGATTGCGGTCGATGCCGTCATTGATCATGCGCTCGATGGCTTGTTGCGCCTGCGAAGAGTTGTCGAACACTCCAATTACGTTAGGCATAGTGATTCTCCTTCTGGTTTTGCTGCTCAGTATTTTTTAAACCGATCCACTTGGAAAACGATCGGTTCATAGTTCTGAGTGAATTGTAAATTTCCTCTCGTACAAAAAGGTACTTTCGTCGCAACGGGATTCATTCACTTCACAATATGACCG
>JAICHC010000202.1 GCA_025922795.1 Candidatus Binatia bacterium
CTACGCCGCCGAGACTCTCCGCGATCTTGAACAGACGCAAGCGCGCTAGAACACGGCGCGCGTCCGCGAGCCCGCCCTTCACCTCGAAGGAGACGATCCCGCTGAAGCCGTCCATCTGGGAAGCTGCGATATCGTGGCCCGGATGTCTGTTCAGCCCGGGATAGTAGACCCGTCGTACACGCGCATGGTCCTGCAGGAATTGGGCGATCTCGATCGCGTTTTTTTCATGCTCCCGCATGCGCAGCGCGAGGGTCTTCAACCCTCGAAGGGTGAGAAAGCAATCGAAGGGAGAAGGCGTCGCACCCGCGGCGTTTTGCAGGAACTTGAGTCGCTTATAGAGTGAGGATTCATTGAGACAGATGGCTCCTCCGACGACGTCCGCGTGCCCGGCCAGGTACTTGGTCGTGGAGTGAAGGGCGAGATCGGCGCCGAGCTCGAGGGGCCGCTGGAAAACCGGGGATGCGAAGGTGTTGTCGACCAGACAGAGAGCGCCGTGGCGATGGGCGATTTTCGCCGCCGCCCCGATGTCGGTGATGCGCAGAAGCGGGTTTGTCGGCGACTCGATCCAGACAAGCCGCGTCCGCCGGGTCATCGCTCGCTCGATTTCTCTGAGCCTCGAGGTTTCGACGAAGGAAAATGTGAGCCCGAAATTTTGCAACACCGCTCGGAAGAGCCGGTAGGTGCCGCCGTAGACATCGCGCGAGGAGACGACGTGATCGCCTTCTTTGAACAGGAGCATCGCAGTCGTCGCCGCGCCCATCCCGGACGAGAAGGCGAGACAGTATTCGGCCGACTCCAGGCTCGCGAGCGCTGTCTGGAGCGCGGTGCGCGTCGGATTGTCGGTCCGCGAATAGTCGTACCCTTTGTGGATGCCAGGCGCGGTCTGAGCGAAAGTGCTGGTCTGGTAGATCGGAACCGTGATCGCCCCGGTCGCGGATTCGGGTTCTTGTCCGGCGTGGATGGCGCGCGTGGCAAATTGCATGAGGGAATGCAGGCCGTGCTTCTTTCGTGCCATCAGGGCTGTCCACCCAAGTGACCGACGACGTCGAATCGCGTCACGATTCCCTGATACTTTCCCGCGTCTCGGACGAGAACAGCCGGCGCAGACTTGAGGAGCTGCACGACCTCGTAGACGTCTTCGTCCGCCCCGACGGTCGGAAACGGCGGCTCGAGCAGAGCCCCGACAGTCAGCTCCATCACCTCGGGAGTTTCCATGGATCTTTGGAACAGCGCGCTCTCACAGAGCGATCCGACGAGATTCCCCTTGTCGAATACGGGGAGTTGCGAGACGCCGTAACGATTCATAGTCGCGATCGCATGGCGCGCGGTGGATGTCATCTCGACCGACAGAAGCTCGGGGAGCTTTCGCCGTTTTGATTGGAGAATGTCGCCCACACGGGCGCTTTTGCCAAGGAACTGGTTTTGCCTCATCCATTCGTCGGAGTACATCTTTGAAAGATAAATTTCTCCCGCGTCGGGAAGTAAGACGACGACAAGGTTGTCCTTTCCGAGCTGGCGTTCCCGAGCGTATTCAAGCGCGCCCGCAACGGCCGCGCCGGAAGATCCGCCACAGAAGAGGCCCTCTTCCCGGGTAAGCCGCCTGCCCATCAGAAACGAGTCGCGGTCGGAAACCGTGACGACGTCGTCGAGGTATTCGATCAGCAGGTTTTTCGGCACGAAGTCCTCTCCAATCCCTTCGACCTTGTACGGATGTGAGTCGCTCCACGACCATTTCTCGCGCTTGAAAGCCTTCGCGAGGATCGATCCCTCAGGATCGACTCCGACGACCGTGCACTGCGGATTTCTTTCTTTCAGGTATTTCGCTGTTCCCGAGATGGTCCCTGCGGTTCCAATCCCAGCGACAAAGTGGGTAATCTTGCCGTCGGTCTGCTCCCAGATCTCGGGACCCGTCGACGCGTAATGAGCCTCCCTGTTCGCGAGGTTATCATATTGCATGGGCATATAGGCGCCCGGGATCTCTTCGGTAAGACGTCTGGCAACCGAATAATAGGACTGGGAGGATTCCGGCGGCACTGCCGTCGGGGTGACCACCACCTCCGCGCCAAAGGCCCGCAGGCGGCGAATCTTTTCGATGCTCATCTTATCCGGGATCGTAAAGATACACTTGTAACCCTTGACCGCGGCGACAATCGCCAGCGCCACTCCCATATTCCCCGAAGTGGGTTCAACGATCGTGCCTCCCGGCTTGAGTAATCCCCTCCTCTCCGCATCCTCGACCACGGCGAGCGCGATCCTGTCCTTGACGCTCCTTCCCGGATTGGATGCCTCGAGTTTCGCACAGACAGTCGCAGAGATTCCGGCGGTAATATGGTTGAGGCGGACGAGCGGAGTGTTACCGACGGCTTCGAGCACATTGGCAGAGATCTTGGTCATTGATTCGCTCCCTGAACATCCGCAATTACGCAGGAACTTTTTTGTACCCCTCCACTCCAGCGAACATCACTATACTACGCGGGTCGCCAAAATTCTTCACGGACTGGATATTTTCCATGGTCGAGAGACAATTCGTCTCTTGCCGGCATTTTTCTTATAAGCCGCCGCTCGTTAAAATGAAAAAACATGGCGTCTGAGAAAATTTCCGTGCGCTGCTGCATCGCCGGCGGCGGGCCGGCCGGCATGATGTTGGGGTATCTGTTGGCACGTGCCGGCGTCAACGTTTTGGTGCTGGAAAAGCACGGCGATTTCCTGCGTGATTTCCGCGGCGATACCATTCATCCCTCCACCCTCGAGGTGATGCACGAGCTGGGATTGCTTCACGAATTTCTCGAGCTGCCGCACCAGAAGGTCTACGAGCTCAATGCACAATTCGGCGAGATGCGCTTGACCGTCGCCGACTTTCGTTACCTGCCGACCCGCTGCGGCTTTATCGCATTGATGCCGCAGTGGGATTTTCTCAACTTTCTGGCCGAGAAAGCGGCGCGCTATCCGAGTTTCGATTTCAAGATGGAAGCCGAGGTGATCGGTCTGATCGAGGAATCGGGCCGCGTGGTTGGGGTTCGCGCGGAAACTACCAAGGGTGAGTATGACATTCGCGCCGATCTCGTCGTCGGCGCGGACGGCCGGAATTCGATCGTGCGCGAAAAGGCCGGTTTGCGGGTGAAGGAATTCGGCGCGCCGATGGACGTTCTCTGGTTTCGCCTCCGTCGCAGCGCGGAAGATCCCGCGGTGACCATGGGCAGGTTCGATTCCGGCAGGATCTTTATCGCGCTTCATCGCGGCGACTATTGGCAGTGCGGCTACGTCATTGCCAAGGGTCAATTTGAACATATGCGCCGCCAAGAATTCGAAAGCTTTCGCGCGGCGGTCGTGCAGCTCGCGCCCTACGCAAGAGCCAGCGTGCGGGAGCTGCGCGACTGGGAGGACGTCAAGCTATTGACGGTTCGCGTAGACCGTTTGTTGGAATGGTTCCGGCCGGGTCTCTTGTGCATTGGCGACGCCGCCCACGCCATGTCTCCGGTCGGCGGTGTCGGCATCAATCTGGCGATCCAAGATGCGGTGGCGGCAGCCAACGTTCTCTTCAAAGCGCTGCGCGAGGGACAACTGGCGACCGATCATCTGCGCCGGGTCCAGAAGCGCCGGGAGTTGCCCACGCGCCTGACGCAATGGTTGCAGGTCGCCGTGCAGCGCCGGATCATTACGCCGGTGTTGGTCGAGAGCGGACCGCTCAAGCCGCCGCTCGCGGCGCGCCTGCTTGCCAAACTTTCATTTTTCCGGCGAATCCCCGCCCGCATCATCGGTCTCGGCGTCCGCCCGGAACATGTCGACCCGACCTTAACGGCCGCATAAGAAGCGTTACTTATTTCGAGCCGTCCCGAATGCGGGATCTATCTGAAACGTTTGTCCTAGTGTAGTGTCTCACGCTGTTGGTACTTTATCCGGTGTATAACCATCACGAAGATCCTGACGCGGCAGAGTCGCAACTGAAACTCGGAATATCTCGCGCAAAGGCGCCAAGGCCGCAGAGGTCGGAGAATAAGGGTCAAAAATTGTTCCAAGATAATTCACTCTTCCCTCGGAACTTGGCGTGCTTTGCGTCTTGGCGCGACTCTATTCCCTTGTTCGAGAATTTCCGCTTTGTTATCTCGAACAATAAATGCCTTCATTTAAGAGTCACTACACTAGCATGGCTGGGGAACTAAACACTGCGACGGCGTACGCGTAGCGGGGGGTCCCCGATGAAACACAGGCTCCGCGTCTCCCGCCCAGGCGGTGCATGCATGATATGAGGGCTTTCCTAGATCCTGACTTTTAGATTAGAGTTCTTTCGCGGGAGCAGGAAGTCCGAATTTATTTCCAGGAGGAAATACCATGGCAGAGCTAAAGCAAGACCCCACGCATCCGCTGAAACACGAGCAATGTTATCTTTGTTTCACGAGCCTTGTTGAACCGCCCCCGCCCGACGCGCCGTCGCGGGCGGACGTGCGCCGCCCGCATAAGAATACATGGCGAGACTCGAAAGCGAGGGACGCCTTTTCGGCGCGGGTTTGCTCAAGAACGATAAGGAGAACGAAACGAGCTCCGATCTCGGTTACGGCATGTTCATCTTGCGCGCCGAAACCCGGGCGGAGGCCGAAGCGATTGCTTTCGAGGAGCCCAATACCAAAGCGGGGCTTCGAACGATGAAGGTCGTGCCGTGGCTCCGGGGAGAAGGAGACATTAACATTTCGATCAGCTTTACCAATGGCAGCTTAAAAATCGATCGGCGCAGTTATTTACTGGACAATGGCTAATCCGGAGGGTAATAGAGAAAAATCTGCACGGTATGAAGCTGATTGGGGTTCTGCTGGTTCTTGCTCTCTTGTGGTGGCTCTACGATTTTTGTGGGGGCGATCTGACCTGTCCCAATCTGGACGACGCGATCCGCTCGTCATTCCGTTGGCTCAAACCTTGAGCTCGGATCATCCCTGTCAAAAAACTCCTTAGTAAGCTTCGAAGGAGGCGACCATGCTGCACGGTTATAGACTCTTTGACGCCGACGCGCACACCCTGATGAGCCCGCGCATGTGGGAGACACTGCCGAGCGAATATCAGGTGCGACGACCGCGGCCGACGCGCGTTCATGATGAGTCGGACATGGGCCGCTGGACCAACGGTTGGCTGGTCGAAGGGCAGATCATTCCGCATGCTTTAGGGCCGGGAAGCCAGCCTGGCAACGAGCCGGCGCGCGTGCTCGAAGAGTTCGGCGCAAAGTCGAACAGTGAAGCGTTTCCACTGAGTAGTTTCGATTTATCGGATCCGGCGGCGCGACTGCGAAGCATGGATTTCATGGGCGTCGATCACCAGATGCTTTTTCCGACCACCCTGTATGCGCGCATGACCCGGGATCCTGGTTTCGAGGCGGCGCTTATGCGTTCTTATAATCGGTACGTCGGCCGGCAATGCCAGAGCGCCCCGAAACGCCTCAAGTGGGCCGGCTTACTACCGCTCCGTGATCGACGGCAAGGGCTTGAAGCACTCGAGGAAATGATCAAGCTCGGCGCCACCGCCGCAGTGGTTTACGGCACCGCCGGCGACCGCCTGCTTTGCGACGAAAGTTTCGCGGCGGTATGGGACGAGCTCCAGGGTTCGGGTCTGCCGCTGTGCGTGCATATGGGAATGAGCTACCCGCCGTTTCTGGATGTTTGCAACGGGTTGCTTGCCGCGCACGGTATCGGCATGAGCCTGCCGGGGATGATGGCCTTTGTCGCCATCGTCGGCTACGGCATGTTGGACCGTTATCCCAGTTTGAAAGTCGGCTTCCTCGAGTTCGGAGCGGAGTGGATCTTGTATATGGTGCCGCGCCTCGATCACTATCTGCCGATCGATAGAAGCCAAATGCCGATCAAAGACGAACTGTCCCAAAAGACCATCGAAGAACAGGCAAAGTCCGGGCGAATATTTATTGCCGGC
>JAICHC010000203.1 GCA_025922795.1 Candidatus Binatia bacterium
AATTTACCAGCCCGCTGTGCAATGCGAAAATCAACAAGACGCTGAACAGCAGCAACTTGCGCGACCAGGAGCGGTGCCAGAACATCAGCACGCCTAGCAGCAGGAGCGCCCACAGTGTCGGCGGAAGCAGCAAGGCTTTGAGAAATTGCTTCAGGACGAACATGGATTTGCGAAAGTTTATATTTTCAAATTTCTAATTTCTGGTTGACCTGCCGGGCGGGCTCCAAACGTGAAACTAGAAACCAGTAACTCGAAACTTTCACTCCGCATCGGGCTGTTTTTCGGGGGCGGCGTTTGAGAAGGCGGGGAGCGCGATGCAGTTTTTCTCGATTGCCAAAATCACGGGATATTTCGAGAGGTCGCAGCCGTAGCGGCGGGCGTTGCCGAGCTGCGGTACCAGGCAGATATCGGCGACGTTCGGCGTGTCGCCATAGCAAAATGTGCCGCGCTTGGGCTGGGAAGCAATCGTCTGCTCCAGCGCCGATAGGCCGAGATCAATCCAATGTTGTGCCCAGCGGCTGACTTGCTCGTCACTCTGACGGTATTCTTTTTTGACGTGGTTGAGCACGCGCAGATTCTGAATCGGATGGACTTCGCAGGCGATGATCATGGCCATGCTGCGCACCAGGGCCTTGTCCGCCGGATCGCTCGGCAGCAGCCGCGGATCGGGATATTTTTCCTCTAGGTACTCGATGATCGCGAGCGATTGCGTGAGAATTCTGCCATTGTCTTCCAACGCCGGAACAAGTGCTTGCGGATTGATCGCTTTATAGGCGGCCGCCAGGTGCTCGCCGCCGCCACGGCGCAGGTGAATCGGCGCCTGTTCGTAGCTGAGCCCCTTGAGATTAAGTGCGATGCGAACGCGGTAAGACGCCGAGCTGCGGAAAAAAGTGTAGAGCTTCATGAGGGAGGCACCTCTAAAAAAGTCCGATTGGAGTGATGGAGTGTTGGAGTATTGGGTCTGGAGTTCCAGCCCTTCACTACTCCAGTACTCCATCACCGCAATATTACTGAAAGAAAATCTTCCTGTACTTTTTTCGTTTGTCGGCGAATCCTTGGGTGTCGAGCTCGTCCATCTCGACGATTTTAGTTTGTCGGCGTCGGAGTAGAAAGAGTGCTCTCATGCGCATCCTTCGTAGGATATAAAGAATGAGGAATAAAGGATGAATTCGAGAGGGCCCAGAATCAGCATGGTCGGTTAATCCTCTATCTTTTGCCGTTATTTTTTTTCTTACGCTCCTAATTCGACGGAGGTGACGAACGGCAGTCCGCTGACAACTTCGCGCGCGCCGGAGTCGTCGATGAGCAGTAAGCTGCCGTCCGAAGTGCCGCCGATCATGCGGCTGCCGTCGGGTGTGGGGCATATATGCATGACCCCGCCTCTCAGATGGTCGGTCATTTTTTCCCAACTCGCGCCCTTGTCGCCGCTGCGGAATATGGCGGCGTCGGCGCCTTCTTCGCGGATCCACATATTCGGCCGTCCCATCGCGCAGCCGAGATAGACCACGCCGTTTTTGTCTTCGGCCACGGCGGTGCCGTAATCATGAGTTTTCGGCGAAATATCTTCCCAATGTCCAGCGCGGTCCAAGCTCCGAAAACACGCTTCGCCGCAGGCGAGGTAAACCATGCCCGGATTCGCTTCGCTGGCGAGCACCTCGTGAATGTCCATGTCCGTCAAACCTTCATTGGCCGGCTTCCAGGTATAGCCGCTGTCGTCGCTGAGCAGCATGCCGCCTACTTCGATGCCGGCATAGAGCCGTTGTGGCGCCGCCGGATCGAACGTCAGATAACGCGTGCGCGACTGGAGCTCCGGGCTCGGCGGAAATTTCGCGCCAGCGCTATGCTGGCGCACGCCTTCCAATTCCTCCCAGCCGCCGTTCTTGCTGCGGTAGACGGCGGAGGGAATGGTGCCCACCATCACACCGCCGTTTAGCGCCAGTGCCGAGAACAGCATCATCTTCGGCGTATTGGGTTCGGCGCGCTTCCAGCGCGCGCCGCCGTTCTCGCTGAAAAAAAGCCCGGAGTGTTCACTGCCGGCATAGACCTTTTGCGGATTTGCGGGATCGACCGACATGCAGGTCAGCGTCCAATAGGTCAGGTCACGTTTGGTTTGGCGGAATTCTTTGCCCTGTTGTTCGAAACGGTACCAACCCGAAAAAGTGGCGACGTGGAGCGCCTTCTTACCATTGTTTTCACTCATGGCTTTCTCCTTTGGCATGCGAAAGTTGCCACATCTTTAACGCGTTCGGGGCGTGACGCGCAAGCCGCCGCAGGTGCGGAAAACGTTAGCTGCGCCAGATAGCGATCAGCTCTTTCGAGTCGACGACGTCGGCGAAGCGCTCGATGCGTTTGAGCGCGGCGTTGTGGCCCTCCTCCGTGTAGGTGCCGACGCAGTCGCGCACGACGACCATGAGGTGCCCGCGGTTGTGGCCGTCGCGCACCGTCATCTCGACTCCGCCGTCCGTAGTGCAGCCGATCATCACGACCGTGGTCGCGCGGCGGTTATGCATGATCGTTTCGAATTCATTGCCGATAAACATGCTCGGCCGCCGCTTGTCGATTACGACGTCGTCCGGGCCGGGCCTGAAAGGCTCCATCAAGTTCCAACCGAAGCTTCCATGCAACCGGCGTGGTTTGAGCTGGCTCGGGTGATCGACTTTCTGGTCTCTCATGGCGCGGCGAATCCATGTCGCCGCCTCATCCTTCCACAGGAATGGAGTCTGGCGCGTGTATATCGTCTTGAGACCCGCTTTAGCTGCCGCATCGATCAGCGGCGGGGCGTTACGAATCAACCCGTCTTTATTGAACGAGCCGCCGGCTTGGTCGTTCTGCATGTCCCAAACCAAAAAAATCGTGCGCTTGGGATCGACGATCTCATGCAACTCGTTGGGACTCTGTCTGGCCTCAAATTCGAACATAGCGCCTCCTATTTTTTGCAGCGGTTTAAAAACGCGCTGCGGAAGTTGGTTATTTGGCTTGCCCAGCGCGTGATGCCGGATACGAGCGATCAACTTCGCGGAGCGTGATGGCCGTATTGGTAATGCTGGCGCAAGAGATCTTTGCCGTAGTCGTTGCCGTTCGGCGTGCGCACGATTACGTGGATGTGGTCTTTGTACGGCTTGGTTCGTTCCCGGAACGCGATACCGCGCTGGTGATCGAATTCGATGATGATCACGGGGCTCTGAACGCGGTAATAAAACGTGCTGTCGTCTGCCATCCCGCCCATCCAGCAGAAGTAGGTCTCCTGCAGATGGCGCTTCACTTGGTCCATCTTGAGTCGAGCGTGACCGGCGCTCATGCGCCCAACGTGATACTCGACGAGCTGAAGCAAGAGATCGTGTTGTGTGTTCGACAGCTCGTCATAGCGGATGCCGGCGTAGTTAAGCTCCAAGTTGTCACGAAATGCCGTGGTAAAATCCTCACCCGAAGTTTCGGGCGCAATAATCGTCTTGGCGTGCTGTGCTTGAGAAAGCGCGCGGATCAACGCTAGTCCATGATCTTCGTCGGCTTGGAAGACCCGTCGGCCGGCGTATTTCCCGACCCTCGCGTGCACCGGCTCGGCTCCCAAGAACGTCGGCGTCATCACCACCTGATCCCCGAGCACGAAATAGTTGATGATCAAATGGTGCCCGTCCCATTGCCAGCCCCATGGCTCGCTCGCCGAGGGCGTGCCCATGATGCTCAGCCAGTACAGATCTTCGCCGTATTCATCGAGCCGGCCGGTCATTTCCTGCACCGTCTCGTTCAAGTGCATGATGTCGAGCGCCTCCTCGAAGCCTTTCCTGCTGAGGCTCTCGCTCAGAAGCGCAAAGGCGCAATCGCGCTGATGATCGGTCATCTCGAACAAAGCCGTGCCGTGGCGCATGAGCGTAGGATGGATGTTGCTCCACTTACGCCACTGATCCGTATCGATGGGAAAAACAGTCTTGCTCCGTTGCTCGGCGGTGAGCGCACTCACGAACGCCTCCGCCGCCTCGCGGACCGACTGTGTCGAGACGCCGGTCTTCTGGATGCTGAACAGGCCTGGAATGACTTGGCCGTCGCTGGTGATGCCTTTGAATGGCTCGGCCGCCGCGGCGAGAGATTTCTCCACGTAATTCGGAGGGCCGCCCTTGGTGAAGAGTGGACGATCGGGGCCTCGTGCGGCGGCGGTTTCAGACAAACTGCGGGTGCGCGGATCGTTGTCACTCATGGCCGAGATCCTCCGGTATTTTTGAGGCCTTCTTTTTTAGTGTGGCCGTGGAAGGGAAGTCAAGGAAGATTACCGGGTATTCCCGTAAGCTCGTATTCCTTGAGCGCGCCCGGCTCGGGGCAGTAAGGCAAACAGTCGCCGCAGCCGGTGCATTCGTCTTCGATCACTTCGTACATGTGATGGATATCTTGCATCTTGGGATGGACCGCGCGCTCGGGACAGACTTCGCGGCACAGGCCGCAGGCAATACATAGAGTTTCGACGATCCTAACTTTCATCATGAGATCACCCTCTGGAGCGGCTCCTCGCCGAGATTGCTGCTAGACTAGATTGCCTATCCCAATCGGCATTGCCGCATCCTGAAGTGGAACCCGGAAGTTTCAAAACCTCCCAGCGGTGATGTCTGGGACACCAGTTTATTGCCGAGGTTCTGACACTCGCCGCTTGCGGGCTCGTTCGCTCACTGCGATCCGCCCAAGGCCCGGCTCGGCTCCGGCGCCCAGGGACGCAGGAGAAAGTCAAATACTTCCTCGATCGGTTGTTGATCCGCCGGCGTGAGCGCGTAGGCGTCAATCTGATATTTACCCTCCATGAAGTGCATCATTTCTTCGGCTTCCTGGCTGCGCAGTTGATGGCGTACCAGGTCATCGTCAATGACGCTGAGGGTCGCGGCGATGCCGAGGCAAGCCATGGACTCGTTGTAATAGTGCTGGCCGGCGCGCGCCAACGGGTGAAAGTGCGGGAACATCGCGGTCATGCCGAAGTAAGAGAGCTTGGGCTGGGTGTTGGCGCGAGGGTCGTCCATCAATTCCTCTTCGCGTTTGATAAAGCCGCCGCGCAGGAGCACGTCGGCGTGCAGTTGGCCATGCTTCACCTCGTCCCAGATTTGCCTCGCGCGCATGCGCTGGAGATCGATATATTTCGACTGCTCGTCAACGGTCACCGAAAGAATCTGAGTTGACATTTGCTTAAGCGACATGAATGGTCCCTCGGCGGCATAGCCGGCGCGCGCGCGCACGGCCTTGTACTCTGCCGTACCTGATTTGAGATCTCGTTCGGCGAACTCGATTGCCTGGCCGACGAGCTTGTCCCACAGAGGCAGGCAGCGCTCGGTTTGCCGGAGGCGAAACTCGACTCCCGAACCGGTGAATCCGGTCGGATAAACCCATTTATCTAAGAAATTTTTGAGAATGGGATGCATGATATCTCTGTTCCAGACGTTCCAATAGTTCCCGTTTTCAATCGTTCAAACCGTTCACAGCCCCGCTGGTTCAAGTTTCCAGGATTCAAACGTTCAAGGCTGCCTCGGCCATCTTTGGTTTTCGGTCCAGGCTTCCGGCGGCGGGGGAACCATGGATCGGCCGGTGTCCGTCTCAACGATCGAGCCCTCGGCCGGACAGTACATCAAACAAACCGTGCACTTCGGATACGTGCAGCGCTCGTCTATTTCCAAAAAGTGCTGGGAAGTGGGTGAGACAACAACCGCATTAATGTTGATCTCGCGGCAAACCACGTAGCACATGCGGCACTCGGTGCATTTTGCGTGATCGATTTTTAGCCCGGGCATAAATTCTTTGTTCAAAGGCGTTTTAACGGATGCTTGTTAGTCTATATCCGCAGATACGCTTACTTCTCCTGCCTTTTCTTCTGCCATTCCCAAGACAAAGCGAGCGGTTTCTTCCAGAAAGAACAAATAATCACGCCTGGTCTCG
>JAICHC010000204.1 GCA_025922795.1 Candidatus Binatia bacterium
GCATCTGGTCGAAGGTCGGTGTCGTCTTCCTGCTGACTTTCTTTCTGAACTTCTTCAACACGTATACCGGCATGCGCCAGATGGATCAGGAATACGTCGACCTTGCCAGGCTCATGCGCGTGCGCGGGTTGAAATTGACTTTCCGCGTCATCCTGCCGGCGATCTCCCCCTATGTTTTTACCGGGATTAGAACGAGCATCCCGTTCTCGGTCATTGGCGCCATCGTCGGTGAGTTTATCGCCGCAACCGAAGGGGTCGGTTTTTTTATCCGGCTTTCGGCTGGGATCTTCCGCACCGCGGATGTCTTTGTCGGCATCATCGTTCTCATGTTCCTGGTAATTATTATGGACAAGATCGCCGGGATGATAGAAAAGCGGGTTTTAAGATGGCAGATACAATCGGAACATGTGGGAGTTCAAGGATAGAAAGGAGTTGGCAATGCAGAACGGGAACAGGTTTCAACCGATTTCGGTAATTTGGGTCGCGCTGCTCTTTTCGGTTGCAGTGGTGCCGCAGGCCAAGGCTCAACAGAAGGATATGCCCGAGGTCACGATCGCGACCGCGGTGTCGAACATGGCATTTAGCGCGCTATGGGTTGCCGAGCAGCTCAAATACTTCGAACAAGAAGGCGTGCGCGCCAAAATCACTTCCGCCGGCGGGGGGTCTACGTGTCAGTCCGCCGTTGTCGGCCGTTCCTTGAACTTCTGTGCATCCAGCTCCGAAGGCCTGGTGCTAGCGTACGTCGAGGGCGCGCCATTGGTAGCAATACAGGCTCATAATCGGGCTCTGACTCTTAGCTTAGCCGTTCGGAAAGAGATCGCCGACAAATTCAAGCTCACGCGGAAAAGCCCTCTCAGTGCCCGGCTTAAGGTTCTATCTCAGCTCGGCCCCATCGGCGCAACAAGCCCGGGCGCCGTTTCCGAACAGATTTTTAAATTTCTCGTATCCAAAGCCGGCGGCGACCCATCCAAGCTCAAGTTCGTATACCTGGGCGGCCCTCAGATGCCTCCATCCTTGATGAACAATGTCATCGATGCCTTCGCTCTTTCTCCACCTTCCGCGGAAATAACCGAGGCTGCTGGGAAAGGCTACGTGCTTATTCCTCTCGGCCTTGGCGAGGTACCCGAGCTCACCGATTACCCCTACGAAGTGCTGATGGCGAGGCCCGATTACGTCGAAAACAACCGTAAGATCGCGACCGCCGTGGCGCGCGCGATTTCCCGCGGCGGCGCTCTTTTTCATACCAAGCCGGAAGCCGCTAAGGCCGCCCTGCGGGCGCATAAGTTTTCCAACGCTAGCAAGCTGGACCAGAAAGTCTTCGATTTGTCCTTCGATACGGTCAAGCCGGCCATGCCGCGTTGGGGCAATATGGACTCGGCGGGCTGGAAAAAAGTTCTCGACTTTTCGATCGGCGCGGGCATTGTGAAAGATCCCAAAAGAGCGCCCTCCGTTGACGAAGGCCTGCTCTGGACCAACAAGTTTGTCGGCAAACCGTCGTGAGCGGCACGGCTTCGTTAAATTGCTTATGTGCCGAGAGCAGCTGACTTCCTTCGGGCCGGTTTCATCGCGAAAATGGTCAATTGAGAATTGCTGAGGGCGAAACCTGAGAGTTCTGAGAAACTGCTTCGGCGGCGAAGCGCAAGATCATTAGCTGAGACTGGGCCGCGTAGTCGGCGCAAAAAAATTCGTCTCGCAGTCAGTGCCACGATTTTTGCGTCGCGGCGATGGTAAGCACAATCGGAACGTATAGGATTCACAATTGAAAGGAGTTAGCAATGCAAGGCCGCAATAGGCGTCATTCAACTTCAGCCATCTTCGCAACGGTGCTTTTGTTCGCCGTGCTGGTTTCACACGCTAAGGCGCAACAAAAAGATATGCCCGAGGTCACGATCGCGACCGCCGTATCGAACATGGCGTTTAGCGCGCTGTGGATAGCAGAGCAACTCAAATACTTCGAACAAGAAGGTGTGCGCGTCAAAATCACTTCCGCCGGCGGTGGCTCACCCTGTCAGTCGGCGGTGGTGGGGAGATCGGTGAATTTCTGCGCATCGACATCCGAGGGCTTGGTGCTCGCCCATGTCGAGCAAGCGCCGCTCCTGGGGATTCAAAGCCACAACCGAACGCTGACTTTGAGCGTCGCGGTTCGAAAGGAAATTGCCGACAAGCACAAACTGACGCGAAAAAGCCCGCTCAACGCGCGGTTAAAATTGCTATCGCAACTCGGCACGATCGGCGCCACTAGTCCCGGCGCCGCATCGGAACAGATTTTCAAGTTTCTCGTGACCAAATCCGGGGGCGACCCCAGTAAGCTCAAGTTCGTTTATCTAGGAGGGCCTCAGTTGCCTTCATCGCTGATGAACGGCGTGATTGATGCATTCGCTCTCTCGCCGCCGTCCGCGGAAGTGACGGAAGCCGCCGGCAAGGGTTACGTGCTGATCCCGCTCGGACTCGGCGAAGTACCGGAACTGACCGACTATCCGTATGAAGTGCTAATGGCGCGGCCCGATTACGCCGAGGCCAATAGGAAGATTGCGACGGCCGTGGCCCGGGCGATTTCCCGCGGCGGCGCGCTCTTTCACAGTAAGCCGGAGGAGGCGAAATCGGCTCTCAGGGCCCATCGTTTCTCAAATCCGGGGAAATTGGACCAGAAGGTTTTTGATTTAGCTTTCGATACCATTAAGCCGGCGATGCCGCGGTGGGGAAATATGTCGGCTGAAGGGTGGAAAAAAGTTATCAATTTTGCCGCCGGCGCCGGCATCATCAAAGACAAATCGCAAACGCCGTCCGCCGAGGAAGGAGTCCTCTGGACAAACAAGTTTGTCGGCAAGCCTTTATGACCGGCACGGCTTAGGTCGAGCTGCCACAAGCTTTGGAGCGCCCTCAAGATTTCCTGAGGGCGCTCCATTTTTACCCCAAATTCAATCTGCGACTTGCAATTGACATTCGCTGAGAGCAAAGCACGCTCAGCGATACCCCATCGCGCCGAGAAACTGTTTCAACGAAGTAAATTTCAGATAAGGATTGGACTTTTTCTGCTCGCCAATCGTCGCGTGCGGCAGCCGCGCGTAGTTGTGGCCGGGGAAGAGAATTGTGTCGTCCGGTAGCGCCGCCAACTTTTGCGTCAGGCTGTAATACATCTGTTCTGCGTTGCCGCCGGGAAAATCCACTCGTCCGCAAGCGTCGATGAAAAGTGTGTCGCCGGAGACTATACGGCCATCAACGAGAAAACATTGCGATCCTGGCGTATGCCCAGGCGTATGCAGCAATTGAATCTCGACGCCGCCGACATCGATTTTGTCGCCGCTGTCAGTCTTCATAAGATCTGATGGCGCCAGCCCCTTCAGCCCATCAGCCTCGGCCTTATGCACAACCACTTTTGCTTTGCACTTGCTCAGAAGTTCAGAAACGCCAGGTATATCGACATTCGCGAACCGCCCACCGATATGATCGGGATGCGTGTGCGTAACAAAGGCATGGGTGATTTCGATGTCGTCTTCGGCGGCGATCTTGAGGATCGTGTCGATTTCCCATGCCGCATCGACAACGGCGACCTTGCGCGTCTCCTGTGAGCCGATCAGGTAGACATAATTCTGCATCGGCCCGATCTCGATCTGCTTGAAATACAACATAGGCAACAATTAAAGGTTCACAATTAAAAAGTAAAAATTATCGGAGAATAGCAACGCACCCACGGCGCATCCGGATTTTTTTAATTTTGCCTTTTTACTTTTTACTTTTGCCTTTGAGCGACTCGTAGCTCACCTCGTCGCCGTTATCATTACTCACCGGCAGTCCCGAGCCAGCCCAGCCGACCGCGCTCACATTGCCCATTTGGTCGCGCATGCCGCCGAAGCCGCCGAGCATGTTCGAAACATCCTGAAATCCGGCCTGCTGCAGCAAACCCGCCGCGGCGCTGGAACGCGGCCCTGCCTGGCACCCGACGATGATTTTCTTGTCGCGGGAAAAATTCGCCTCGATGACCGTGACGAAATTTTCATTGACCATCATGCCGCGCGCCGGATCCGGAAAGGCGACGGGAATGTTCACCGCCCCTTGCGGATGCCCACTTGCAAATTCGCGCTCCGTGCGCACGTCGATGTAAACAGCGCTTGTATCATTGTTCAGAATATCGTGCGCCTGTTGTGGCGTGACTTCTTTGATAGCCATGTACAACCTCACTGGAATGTTGGAGTACTGGAGTGGCGGAGTATTGGGTAAATCAGATCAACACTCCACTACTCCATCACTCCATTTACCCAATCTCTCACATTCCCATAATATTGTATCCGGCATCTACATGCAGCACCTCGCCAGTGACGGCACTGCCCAGGTCACTACAAAGAAACAGCGCCGTTTTGCCGACTTCTTCCGCGTCGATGTTGCGTTTGAGCGGCGCGCGTCCAGCGACGTGATGCAGCATGGATTTGAAATCCGAGATTCCCGCAGCCGCTAGAGTTCGTAGCGGTCCGGCGGAGATGGCGTTGACGCGAATCCCTTTCGGACCGAGATCGTGCGCCAAATAACGGACACTCGCCTCCAGCGCCGCCTTGGCGACGCCCATGACATTGTAATTTGGAATCACTTTTTCCGAGCCCATATAGGTAAGCGTGAGAATCGATCCGTTGCGACCTTCCATCAACGGCGCCGCCCGCTGGGCCAACGCAACCAGCGAATAAGCGCTAACGTCCATGGCCAGGTGGAAGCCGGCGCGGCTGGTTTGCGCATAGGGATTCGACAAGTCTTCCTTATTGGCGAAGGCGATGGCGTGAATCAGGATATCGATAGCACCCCATTCTTGTTTGAGCGTGGAGAAAACCTTTTCGACCTCGTCATCCTTGGTGACGTCGCAAGGCAAAATAATCTTCGAGCCGACGCCCTCGGCCAAAGGCCGCACGCGCTTCTCCAGGATTTCCCCGGCAAAAGTGAACGCCAGCTCCGCACCCTGGGCGTGAAATGCCTCCGAGATCGCCCAGGCGATGCTGCGCTCGTTGGCGACGCCGAAAATCGCCGCCTTCTTACCGTCCAATAACCCCATCCGTAAACCTCCGTCGTTGCTACTGTAAGACCGTCGCGAACAATGTGCCTTTTCCGCTCTTTTACCTTTTTACTTTTTACTTTTGCCCTTTTCGATCAGTCCGCGCTGCCAAAGATACTCTGGCTCACCGGTTTGTTTCGCGATCCAGCGCGACAACACGAAAAACAAATCGCTCAAACGATTGACGTATTTAATCACGTCAGAATTGATTTCTTCCCCGCGCGATAGCCGCAAGACATCGCGCTCCGCGCGGCGGCAAACCGTCCGGCACTGATGTAAGTACGCGCCGACCCTCCCTCCGCCGGGCAGAATAAAGGATTTCAACGGTTCGAGATCTTTCTGGCACTTGTCCATCAACTTTTCGAGCCGAGCGATCTCGCCGCTGCCGACACGGTACATGCCCTGCTGGAAAAACTCCGGCGGCGTCGACAATTCGCTGCCGAGATCGAAAAGCTCGTCTTGAATCTGGCAGAGCACCTCGTCCAGGAAGCGGTGCGCCTCGCCGGCATCGAGACTCTCTTCATTGAACACTCGGGCCAGCCCGACGATGGAGTTGAGCTCATCGATGGTGCCGTACGCCTCAATGCGCAACGAATCCTTGGGCACGCGATGGCCGCCGACCAGAGCCGTCTCGCCCCGGTCCCCGGTGCGCGTGTAAACTTTATTGATGCGAACCGCCATGGTTTTAAAACGCAAGAGGTCCAGAATGCAAGATTTATAAACCGGAGGCTACTGTTTAATTATTCTAACTCTGTCTCCTGACTTTCGATCCTCAAGTCCAACTCAGCTGGATGATTTTTGCGACCGGCTGCGCCATAGCAAATAGGCCGGGATACCCAAGCAA
>JAICHC010000205.1 GCA_025922795.1 Candidatus Binatia bacterium
AAACGAAGCGGCAAACTCCGAAAATTTAAATTAAACGGGACGTGAGTTTGGCGGACTTTTGAGCCTTTCTGTTTCGAATTTCGGATTTCGTGCTTCGAGTGTTCCTCTGCCGCCGTTGCGCCTCTCTGCAAGTTATCGGAGTTTCGGTTGCACTTGTGCCGAACTGGGTACGGACGACTTCGTACGCGTTTAGCAGCGAACTGGATTACGGTTCGATCAGCGCGCGTTTTCGCGGCGGATCGAAGAACGGGAGCCTGACAATCTTCGCGCCGACGGTTTTCCGCTTATTGTCTACGGTCACTTCCATTTCAACCCGGGTTTCAGGCGGAGTGTAATCTTTTTCCACCATTGCCAACGCGATGTATTTTTTTAACACCGGCGACCAAGCCCCGGTCGTAGCGTGGCCCACTTGGCGATCGTCTTTATAGAGCGGCAAACTGCCGCGCCAAGCGGCGGTCGGAAACTGGGGCGGCAAACCGACGCGTGCAAATAGATCCTCGTAATCGTTCAGATCGATCTCGAGGCCGACGATTTGCCGCGACGGACCGCTTTCATGGATTGTTCTCAGCGCCTCGGCACCGATGAAATGGGGTTTCTTTAGATCTACGGTCCAGCCCAAACCGATTTCATAGGGCGAATACCTTTGCGAAGGGATCAAAGCCCTTTCGGCGCCGGTGTAATCGACCTCGAGCAGAATAAAGCCGGCCTCGAGGCGTGCCACGTCGAGCGCCAGCAATCCCGCGGGCTTGATCCCGAAACCGGCTCCCTGCTTCATGAAAACATCCCAAATTCGCTCCGCATGCGCGGCACCGAGCCAAATCTCGTAACCCAAATCACCGGTGTAACCCGTGCGCGAAACGATGACCGGCACGTCGTGAATCTTACCCGACGCAAAGCGAAAAAATCGCAGCCGGCCGAGCTCAAAATCGACGAGCTGAGCAAGAATTTTAAATGCATTCGGCCCCTGAAGCGCCAATGCGGCAATGTTTTCCGAGATCTCTTCGATCGAGACATCCAGCGCCATCCCATTGAGCTTGAGCCAGCGAAGCGCAGGATCGGCGAGGTGAAATCGAAAATAATCCTCCGCGATGCGAAACACCGTGCCATCCTGGATCACCGCGCCATCACCTTCACCAAGACACGCATAAAGCGCCTGGCCGACGGCGCACTTCGCCGCATCGCGGGTGATCACCCGGTTAACTAGCGCCGCAGCGTCTTTGCCGCGAACATCGTATTTGTAAAGCGGCGAGACATCGATGAGTCCGGCGCTGTTGCGGATCGCGTGATACTCGTAGTCATGCACCACTTCATAGGAGCTTGCGACGAAATAACCCGACCACGTGCGCCAGTTTTGACTGGCACACAAGGCGGCGGTGCGCGAGTGAAAAGGAGTTCCGAACGGCATCTTCTTGGTATTTGGGCTACGCTTAGGCGAAAATCCGCTGTTCGCGTTGACTTGCCCGACAAAATTACCAAATATGCCCATTTAAGCAAATTAAGGCTATGTACAACTATGACGCGATCGTTATCGGCGCTGGCCACAATGGCCTCACCACCGCCGCGTATCTGGCCAAGGCAGGAAAAAAGGTCCTGGTCCTGGAACGCCGACATGTGTTGGGCGGCGCGGCGGTGACCGAAGAGATCTACCCGGGATTTAAATACACGGTTTGCTCCTACGTCGTGAGTCTTCTGCGCCCGGAAGTGATTCGGGAATTGGAACTGCCGAAATACGATCTCGAAATCATCCCCCTCGACAGCACCTTCACGCCCCTGCCTGACGGCGATCACTTGCTGCGCTCCGGCGACCACGCCCAGACGCGCCGCGAAATTGCGAGACACTCGACAACCGATGCAGAAGCCTACGAGCAATACGGCCAATTGATGGTGCAAATGGCAATGGCAGTAAAGCCACTGCTCGGCATGATCCCGCCGGATCCGACGACTTGGAATCCCAAGGATCTCCTGGGGCTTGCCCGTGTGGGTAACCATTTCCGTGGCCTTGGGGAAAAACTCCTCTACGATTTGACCAAGCTCATGACCGCGAGCTCGGCCGATTTTCTTGACGAGTGGTTCGAGACCGATGCGCTCAAAGCCACCATGTCGGCAAGCGGCATCATCGGTACTTTCATGGGACCGCGCTCACCGGGAACGGCCTACGTGCTGCTACATCATTACATGGGAGAGCTGGACGGCGCATTTCGCTCCTGGGGCTTTGCCCGCGGCGGCATGGGGACAATTAGCCGGGTGATCGCGGATGCGGCTCGCCACCACGGCGCCGAGATTAAAACCCAAGCCGGCGTTGACCGCGTATTGGTCAGAAACGGCCGCGCGTACGGGGTCGCACTCGAATCCGGCGAGGAGTTCGAGGCCAAAGTCATCGTCTCCGGCGTTGATCCTAAACGAACCTTTCTTAAAATGGTCGGCACCAGTCATCTCGACGCCGACTTTTTTAAGCAAGTGAGTGACTATAAGATTCGCGGCTCGTCAGCCAAGGTCAACCTTGCACTGGATGCTCTGCCGAATTTCAGCAGCATGCCCGGCAAGGGACCGCACCTGGCCGGCGCGATTTCGATCAGCCCGAGCCTCGACTACATCGAGCAAGCCTATGATGACGCCAAGTACGGTAATTTTTCACGCCGGCCGTACATGGACATCATCCTGCCGTCGATGCTCGATCCGTCCATGGCGCCGCCTGGTAAACATGTGATGTCGATCTTCGTCCAGTACGCGCCTTATCATTTAAAAAGCGGCACTTGGGCAGAACAGCGCGACGCTTTCGGCGATACGGTGGTCGAAACGCTAAGCGAGTATGCACCGAATCTTAAAGACATCATCCTTCACCGCCAGATCGTGACGCCCTGGGACCTCGAACAGGAATTCGGCCTCACCGAAGGAAATATTTTTCAAGGCGAGCTGACACTCGACCAGCTTTTCTTTCTCCGGCCCGTACCGGGCTGGGCGAAGTATCGCACGCCGATTAAAAATCTTTATATGTGCGGCGCCTGCACCCACCCCGGAGGCGGCGTGATGGCGGCCTCCGGACGACTGGCAGCGTTGGAAATTCTCAAAGACACCAACCGGACCCTGCTATAACTCGCGATGCAAAGCTACGACGCCATCGTCATCGGCGCTGGACATAACGGACTCGTGACCGCAGCCTATCTGGCAAAAGCGGACAAAAAAGTTCTAGTCGTCGAGCGTCGTCCGGTGGTGGGGGGTATCGTTGCTTCCGAAGAAATATTTTCAGGCTTTAAGTATTCGTCCTGCGCTCATTCGGCCGGTTCATTTTCCACTCGAGTCATCGATGATCTGGAACTCAAAAAGCACGGCTTGGAGCTACTGCCCTTCAATCCGCTGCTTTTTGCACCGGCCCTCGACGGAGATTCGCTGACAATCGCCCGGGACATGGGCGTGGCAGCTGAACAGATCGGGCGTCATTCGAAGTCAGATGCCGGCAAATTTTCGTCGTTCTGCTTGCGTTTAAAAGCTCTATCGGCGTTTCTTTCGACGATCTACCGCTTGCCGCTTCCCAACAAAGCGGAGCCGGGAAGTTTTAATCCCGCCGCACTGGTTAAAATCGGCTGGAAATTTCACCGCCTCGGCAAGAAAGAAATGTATGAATTCTTGCGCGTTCTACCGATGAGCGCGGCAGACCTGGTTAATGAATGGTTCGAGAACGACCTTCTCAAAGCCGCAGTGGCGAGCGGCGGCATGCTCGGGTCGTTTGTCGGTCCTCGCCAGCAGGGAACTGCTTTCAATCTGCTTCACCACCAGATCGGCGAATCAAATGGCGCGCTGCGGACGGCAGGCTTTGTGCGGGGCGGGATGGGCAACCTCTCTCAAGCGCTCGCCCGCGCCGCCCAACAGCTCGGCGTGGAGATCCGAACCGACGCGGAAATCATAGAGGTCATCACAAAAAACCGCGCGGCGACCGGAGTCGTTTTGCACAATGGCGAGGAAGTCAACGCGAGCAGCGTGATATCGAACGCCGACGTCAAGCGCACCTTCCTCAAACTCGTCGAACCGACCTACCTCGATCCGCACTTCCTGTTGCAAGTCAGAAACATCCGTTCGCGCGGCGTGGTGGCCAAGATTAACCTAGCCCTCGACGGATTGCCGAAATTCAAAAACCATCAAACGGCCGCGCTCGGGGGAATCATCCACATCGGTCCGAGCTTGGATTATCTTGAGCGGACCGCCGATGACGCAAAGTACGGGAGATTCTCCACCCAGCCATTTTTGGAAATCACCATTCCTTCGATCGCCGATCCATCCCTCGCACCGGCAGGAAAGCATGTCATGTCTGTGTGGATGCAGTCCGCCCCGTATAAGCTCCGAGCAGGAACTTGGGAAAGTCAGCGGGATGCGCTCGGCGATGTGGTCATGAAAGTGATCGGAGACTACGCACCTGGATTTGAGAATTCGGTTCTTCACCGCCAGGTGCTGACGCCGCTTGACCTGGAAGACAGCTACGGCCTCACCGGTGGCCATCTCTATCACGCGGAAATGGCGCTGGATCAGATTTTTTTTATGCGTCCGGTTCCCGGCTGGTCACGCTATCACACGCCGATAGACAATCTATTCCTTTGTGGCTCAGGAACCCACCCGGGCGGCGGCATCACGGGCCTTCCAGGTTACTATGCGGCAAAAACGGTTCTAAAAAGCCGAGCCCGCGGCAAGTAACCTGCCTTTGAATTTCACCTCGTCCATGGTAGACGAAAAACAGCTGCTTTGCAGCGTGTTAAGGCTATTCCATGCGAATCTACCTCGGTCTTTTGGAAAGCTCCGCGCCAAACCAAACCCGAATTTTTGTCGCTGTCGACAGAAAGCTCATCGACTTACCCCTGGCATACGCGGGTTACCTTAGTCTAAGCGGCGATCGCTCGACTGCTTACGAACGTGCCTCCTTTTATTTTCCCGAAACGATCAGCGCGTTTGTAGTGCGCGGCGAGCAATCCTTGCGAGCACTGGAAGAAGTCGTTTCGTACGTTCACAAAATCGGCGGCGACGATCTGCGCGGTCCCGCCGGCGAGAAGGTCGCTTACGACCTAGCGGAAGTGCGAGTATTGCCGCCGCTTCAGAATCCGGAAAAAAGTTTCGTCATTGGTTTTTCCGACCGATCGCGTCTCGAGGCCGTTCCCAGAGCGGAAATCCCGACCGGCTTCTACAAACTGCCGCAGACCTTCGTCACGAGCGGCAAGCCGGTGATCTGGCCGAAATTCTCCGCAGAAGTGGACGCGGATGCCTGCCTTGCGTTGGTCATCGGCAAAGGCGGCAAGAGAATCGACGCGGCACGCGCCTGGGACCATATCGCCGGCGTTACGCTGCTCATCGACATCACCGCTCGCGATATCAATCGTCGCGAGGGACTTACGACTAACAACTTGCTCGGCAAAAATTTCCCCTCTAGCACTTGCCTCGGCCCTTGCATCCTGCTGAAGCCGACCAGAGCAGAGTTGGAAGCGTTGGAAGTGGAGCTTGCAATGGACGGCAGCATCAAGCAGCAATTCGCGCTTCGCGATTGTGTCTTTACCATCGAGCAGATGATCGCCCGCTGGTCGATCCTCGGCATCAAACCGGGCGATTTTCTCGCCATCGGCGCCAGTATGGCAATCCAAGGCAACAGGTTGCAAAATCCCGTCCCGCTCAAAATCGGCTCAAATCTCCGCTGCTCGTCGCCGGTTATCGGCGAGCTCTCGCACCAGGTCGTATCGGGGGGAGGACTGCGTCGGTGAAACTTGCAACTTTTCTCTTCCGACAACAGGAACGACTTGGCGCCCTGGACGGCGCCAGTCGGATGGTTGATTTGCACACGGCTTACGCGTCCCACCTGCGCGAAGTTGAATCCAGTCCTTC
>JAICHC010000206.1 GCA_025922795.1 Candidatus Binatia bacterium
AGTACTACGAAAAAGCCGCCCTCTCTGTAAAGACCGAAAATATATTGATCGGCGCCCCAGTGAGAGACCATCCGCTGCTTTTCCAGCGTATTTTCGACGGCCTCAATCTGATCTCGGATCCCCGCCGCCGCTTCGAACTCGAGCGACGCCGATTTGGCGTGCATTCGCTGGCGCAGCTCGTCGATCAACTGCTGCTGCTTGCCTTCGATGAACAGCATCGCCTGGCGCACCTGCTCGCGGTAAGCATCTTGCGAAACCGGCAGGACGCAAGGCGCCATGCAACGCTTGATCTGGTATTGCAGGCAGGGCCGGCTGCGGTTGCGAAAATTATGCTCCGTGCAGTTGCGCAGCAAAAAGTGCTTTTCGATGATATCGATGGTCTCGCGCGCTGCCACCGCCGAAGAGAAAGGGCCAAAATAGCGGTTGCCGTCTTTGACGATCTTGCGCGTGGCGAAGATGCGCGGCCAGGCATGTTGAGTGGTCACCTTGATGCTCAGATAACTTTTGTCATCTTTCAGACGGATGTTATAGCGCGGCTTGTACTGCTTGATTAAGTTGTTTTCAAGGATCAGCGCCTCTTTATCATTACCGGTGACCAGCGTTTCGACGTCTTCGACCTTGCGCAAAAGGAACTGAATCTGCGAGCGCTCGTCGGAATTGTTGAAATAGGCGCGCACCCGGGCACGCACGTCTTTGGCTTTGCCGACGTAAATCACCTTGCCGGCTTTGTCGCGCATGAGATAGACGCCGGGCCGCGACGGCAAGTTGGCTAATTTCTCCGGGATCGAATCCATGATCAACCTAGCGCCCCGCCTTGGAAGCGGGCGGCGCGCGCTGAGCACTCGTTACGGCGGAAGACTGAACAGTTCTGTAGGAAGGGTAATTAAACGATCAGTGCGTCGCAAGCGGTGCCTGGAGCGTCGGCATGCCGGTAAATCCTCTCTCGTGCAGGCAAGCTTACGTGGCGGCACTGCGGTCGAGATCCGACTCGCGGAGAGCCAGTTCCTGATTTTGCAGCTCGCGAATCTGATCGCGCAGCTCTGCCGCCGCTTCAAACTCGAGCCGGCCGGCCGCTTGTTTCATTTCCTTCTGCAATTTTCGGATGCGCCGGGCCAGCTCCGCCGGACCGTATGTAGCCGAGCTCTCGGCCGCCAACGGCACGTCGACATAATCTGCGTCGTAGATTTTCACCAGCGGAGATCCGAGCGCTTTGACAATCGATTGCGGCGTGATGCCGTGCTTCGTGTTGAAGTCGGCTTGCAACCGTCGCCGTCGCTCGGTTTCTTCGATCGCCCGCTTCATCGAATCGGTCGCCGAATCGGCGTAGAGAATCACGGTCCCGTAAACGTTGCGCGCGGCGCGGCCGATGGTCTGGATCAACGATCGGTCGGAGCGTAGGAAGCCTTCCTTGTCGGCGTCGAGGATCGCCACCAGCGACACTTCGGGCAGGTCGAGCCCCTCGCGCAATAAATTGATGCCGACCAGGACGTCGAACTGGCCCATGCGCAATTGGCGAATGATCTCGACGCGCTCGATGGTTTCGATATCCGAGTGCAAGTAGCGCACTTTGATGTCCAGGTCCTGGTAATATTCCGTCAGATCTTCAGCCATGCGCTTGGTCAAGGTCGTCACCAACACTCTTTCCCGGCGTTCGACCCGTTTGCGGATCTCCTCCAACAGGTCGTCGACTTGGCTGCGCGCCGGACGGACGATAATCGCCGGATCCATCAGGCCGGTCGGACGAATCAGCTGCTCCACGACCGCGCCGCGGCTCCTGCCCAGCTCGTATGCCGCCGGTGTCGCGGAAACGTAGATCGTTTGGTTCTGCATGGCTTCGAACTCTTCGAAGTTCAGCGGCCGGTTATCGACGGCTGACGGCAGGCGAAAACCGAACTCGACCAGCGTCTCTTTGCGCGAGCGGTCGCCGCGATACATCCCGCCGATCTGAGGCACCGTGACGTGGCTTTCGTCGATGAATAGCAGGAAGTCGTTGGGAAAATAGCTGAACAGGGTCGGCGGGGGTTCGCCGGGACGGCGACCGGTTAAATGCCGCGAATAATTTTCAATGCCCGGACAAAAGCCCATCTCTGCCAAAAGCTCCAAATCGTAAAGCGTTCTTTGCTCCAAACGCTGCGCCTCGAGCAGCTTGTGCTGTTCGCGGAGCTCTTGCAGGCGTTCTTTGAGTTCCTGGCGAATACCGAGAACCGCCTGCTTCATGCGCTCCTGACTGGTTACGTAGTGGCTCGCCGGATAAATGGTCGCCTTGTCCACCCGACGCAGCGCTTTGCCGCGAATTGCATCGATCTCGCCGATCGATTCGATGGTCTCATCGAAAAACTCGATGCGCAACGCCGCGCGATCCTCGTAAGCTGGAAAGATCTCGACAACATCACCGCGCACCCGGAAGGTGCCACGATGAAAATCATAATCGCTGCGCTCGTATTGAATGTCGACCAGCTTGCGCAGCATCTGATCGCGGTTGATCACCAGTCCCTCTTCCAAATAGACCATCAGGTCAAAATAGGACTCGGGCGAGCCGAGGCCGTAGATACATGACACGCTGGCGACGATCAAGGTATCGCGCCGCTCGAGCAACGCCTTGGTCGCCGAGTGGCGCAGCTTGTCGATCTCGTCGTTGATCGAGGCGTCCTTTTCGATGAAGGTATCGGTCGACGGCACGTAAGCCTCGGGCTGATAGTAGTCGTAATAGCTGACGAAGTAACGCACGGCGTTTTCCGGAAACAGCTCGCGAAACTCATTGTAGAGTTGCGCCGCCAGCGTCTTATTGGGCGCGATCACCAAGGTCGGCTTGTTGACGCGGGCGATCACGTTGGCCATCGTAAACGTTTTTCCCGAGCCGGTGACGCCGAGGAGAACCTGATCGCGCCGCTTGGTTTGAAGCCCCTGCACCAATTTATCGATCGCCTGCGGTTGGTCGCCCTGGGGTTCAAAATCCGCAACCAAACGGAACTGTCCACTGTCTCGATCGCGATTCATCGTTAACCCATCCAAAAATCCGTGAAGCTTAGCCCGCTCATTTCGCCTGTCCGCCGTAGAGGCGATCGATATAGCCGCTCTTGTCGAGCTCCGCCAAGGGCCCGGGATCGATAAAGTCCGCCGGTCTGTATTTGGCGAATTTAGGATCGCCCTCGGCGAGATGGTTGATCACTGCCTGAACCGCGCTTTCGACGGCATAGGGCTTTGCCGGCATATCCGCGCCGTACCGCCACGACTCCTCGAGTGCCTCGCGATCCTTGGTACCGAGAAATTTCGAAAGAATCCGGTAGGTGTCTTCGCGGCGGGTCTTGAAGTAATGAACGCCGCGCACCAACGCGCGCGTGGTTCGATGGACCAAGTTAGGGTGACTCTTCATCAACGAACGGCGCGTGACGAAAGTCGAGCCCTGATATTCGATCATCAAGTCAGCCAGATTGACGAGAAAATTCATGCCCGCCTTGCGCGCGAACAAAGTCGCCGGCGGAGAAACCATCGTGGCGGCGACCCGGCGGGCTTCCAAAGCAATCCACATCGCCTCGTTCGTTCCCAGATAGAGGAACTTGACGTCCTTAGCGGGATTTAACTTTAGGTGTTGCAGCGCTGAGCGCGCGTTTTTCTCGTAAGCGTCACCCGGCCGCTGCAGACCGACCACGGCCCCAATCAGATCCTTGCCGCTGCGGATTTCCGGGTGGCTTACCAACGTCATGCCGGCATAGCGGGTCAAACCACCGAGCATGACCACGTCGGGCGTCCGCGCAGCCACTGGAATCATCAAAAAAGCGGACATGGTTGCGAAGTCGGTGTCGCCGGAAATCAGCGCCATCGGCGATACCGAGCCCGCCGTGCGCACCACTTCAACCTCGAGACCTTCATCGCGAAAGAAGCCGGCTTCCTGACTCAAAAACGGGAGGGAATGGGTTACGGCACGGGCCGCATAGCCGATGCGAATCTTGTCTTTCTCGGCCTTGCCCTGCGCGCCAGCGTCACCCGGAATCAGCCACATGCCAAGAAAAATTGCCGGGGCCAAAGCAGTAATCAACTTCACAGTGAGCCTCCGTCGATGCGAGCCTGTTGAACTTTTTGGTGGTGCGGCAAAGCATAACAAGAGCGCCGCAACGGAGCAACGACGAAGCGCGAGGCAATCAGTGGACCATCTTCGCGCTGCTTCGAAAGCTAAAAGCCAGGACAACGGCGCTCCAACATGACGTGATGGGTTTAACCTGACCGCGCGAGACCGGCGCACGTGCTAGAACGCCAAATTTTTCGCAGTTGCGTGCGTCGGCTCATCGCTGAGCTGTCGCTCTCGGCGCGACATGGCTGCATAACTGGCGAGCCGCACTAATTATTTTGCTTTGGCTGATTCGGCTGACCGCGGCGGGTTGTTCGCTAATCTAAGTGTTTTGAACAGGGAATGCTCGTGTCTCGGCATAGAAAGCGGACCGGCTTTCCAACGCGGGACCCGACATCATCCGGCATCTGAAAAAGTCGTACCACCGTGGCTACCTGCCGTTGCTTTTCCAGATTCGCGCCATTCCCTCGGGGCTAACGGTGACCAACCTGCCGGGCTGGGTAAACATCACTTTAGCGATGGATGCGGAGATCTCCTTACCGAACAGGCAGAGACGCCGGCCGTGATGATGGTAACCGTTCGCCCACTTGGCAAATTCATCCGGCGTCGGCGTGTGACCGATATCCGCCGCGCAGCGTCGCACGATGAAACCGAGCATCATCTTCGAGTCGGTGTCTCTTAAACTGCGTCCTTCCGCCATCACCAGATCTATAAAAAATATTGTGCCTCTATGCAAGAAGAAACGCGTCAATTATTCGGGCGAGTTTTTTTATCTTGCTGATACCGTCGGACGAAATCTCCTTGGCGAAAAAGCGTCGCATGCCAGCACGAATCCAGCGAAGAAATTACAAAACGCCAAGCGTCCTCTCTGGCTCTCAACAGCGGCCATCCCTGCGTGGTTCGTGGTCTCAGTCTTTCGCCACAGCAGCGCTAATACGTAGCCGACTCTGCCAACAAAAAAGGCGAGCCAACATCTCGCCAGCTCGCCCTCGTCTCCCGGTCAGAATCCGACTAATCGATCATGTGGGTCGTCGCCTTCAAATGCTTATCGACCGTCGTGTAGCCTTTCCACTGGTCGACGAACCAATAGCGGACGCCGAACTCGAATCGCAGCTCCTTCATATCTTTGTCGTAGGGATTGAAGTGCTGGTGGTGCATCATGCCCGGAGGCACATGGACGGCGTCGCCTTGATTCCAGTCATACCGCTTGCCGCCGATTTCCGAATAGCCGTCGCCTTCGAGCGCATAAAGATACGCCTCCGGATGGGCATGGCTGTGGCTCTTGGTGTGCGCCAGGTCGACGAAAATCGAACTGATCGCGACGCCGGTCGCCTTGAACCCATTCTGTTTCCCACTGCGGCCCATCAGGAAGTAGGTTGCGCCGTGCTTCGATTCATCGGATTTCTCATGCTGTTGCTGATGCATGGAGATGCGCCGTCCGTCCTCGGGCCAGTATTGCGACTCTTCTTTCGGAAACGCCGCCAACGTCTTGGAATCATTTTCGCCGCACTCTTCCAACTGTTCCAGCTTGCCCATGTAAGTGTCTGCTTCGAGATGCCAGGCTAGTCCGGAGAGATAGCCTACAGGAGTTGTTCCGGTGTTGAACAACTGGTGCGTCGAGCGATACGGAATATGAAAAATCGTGCCGGAGAAGAAATCGTAGCGTTTGTTATCCAGGACCATGAAGCCTTCGCCGCTCTCGACATAGATTGCTTCCTCACCGTGCAAATGCTTGCCGGTATGCCAGCCGGTGGGGATTTCAGCACGCATGAGACAGCTGCCGCC
>JAICHC010000207.1 GCA_025922795.1 Candidatus Binatia bacterium
GCACCGAGGGCAAGCTCGGCGGTCAGGCGCAGGTGAAGGGCGTGTCGGGCGTCTGGAAGGAGCTCACCGAATCGGTGAACCAGATGGCCGGCAACCTCACCGCGCAGGTGCGCAACATCGCCGACGTCACCATCGCGGTCGCCAACGGCGACTTGTCGAAAAAGATCACCGTCGATGTGCGCGGCGAAATTCTCCAGCTCAAGCAAGCCATGAACACGATGGTCGATCAGCTCAACGCCTTTGCCGCCGAAGTGACCCGGGTCGCCCGCGAGGTCGGCACCGACGGCAACCTCGGCGGCCAGGCCGTCGTGCCGGGAGTCGCCGGCACCTGGAAAGACTTGACCGACAACGTCAACGTCATGGCGGCTAATTTGACCGCCCAAGTGCGCGGTATTGTCAAAGTCGTCACGGCGGTCGCTAACGGCAGCTTCAAGGAAAAGCTCACCGTCGAAGCCAAAGGTGAAGTCGCCGCTCTGGCTGAAACAATCAACGGCATGACCGATACCTTGGCGATTTTTGCCGAACAGGTCACGACCGTCGCGCGCGAAGTCGGCGTCGAAGGCCGATTGGGCGGGCAAGCAAACGTGCCGGGCGCCGCCGGCATCTGGAAAGATCTGACCGACAACGTCAACCTGCTCGCCGCCAACCTCACGACCCAGGTGCGCGCCATCGCCGAGGTCGCGACCGCGGTTACCAAAGGCGATCTCACCCGCGAAATTCAAGTGGACGCGCGCGGCGAGGTCATCGATCTGAAGGACAATATCAACGCGATGATTCAGAATCTGCGCACGACCACCGACCAGAACACGGAACAGGATTGGCTCAAAACCAACCTCGCCCGTTTCACCAATATGCTGCAGGGCCAGCGCGATCTGACCACGGTCGGTCGGATGCTGCTCTCCGAGCTGGCACCGCTGGTAAACGCGCAATGCGGCGCAATTTATCAGATGGATTTGACCAACGGCCGTCCCGAGCTTGCCATGTTGGCCAGCTACGCGCGCGCCATGAGCCAAGATGAACGCGGCCGGTTGGCGTTAGGCGATGGCCTGGCTGGCCAATGCGCGCTCGAGAAGAGTCGCATACTGCTCAGGGACATCCCGCCCGACTACATCCGCATCAGCTCCAGTCTCGGCGAAGCGCCGCCGCGCAACTTGATCGTGCTTCCCGTGTTGTTTGAGACCGAGACCAAAGCGGTCATCGAGCTTGCCTCGTTGACGGAATTTACCTCGACCCATCTGACGTTTTTGTCGCAATTGACCGAAAGCATCGGCATCGTGCTGAACACGATCGAAGCCACGATGAGGACGGAGGGTTTGCTGCAGCAATCGCAGAAGCTCGCCACCGAGCTGCAAGCGCAGCAAAAGGAGTTGCAGCAAACCAATGACGAGCTGGGCCACAAGGCGCAACAGCTCGCCGAGCAAAACGCCGAGGTGGAGCGCAAGAACCAGGAAATCGAGCAGGCGCGTTACGCGCTGGAGGAAAAGGCCGCCGAGCTGGCGCTCACTTCAAAGTACAAATCCGAATTTCTCGCCAACATGTCGCACGAGCTGCGCACTCCGCTCAACAGTATTCTCATTCTCGCCCAACAACTAGCGGAGAATGCCCAGGGCAATCTGACAGCCAAGCAGGTGGAATTTGCTCGCAACGTGCACGCCGCCGGGGCGGATTTGTTGAATCTCATCAGCGATATTCTCGACCTGTCGAAAATCGAATCGGGCACGGTGACGGTGGAGCCCGAAGAGGTTTCGTTCACGAGCGTTCGCGATGCCGTGGAACGCAGCTTCCGCCATCTCGCAGACACCAAGCACGTGGCGTTCGACATCGAGATGGACCCGCGTTTGCCGCGCAGCCTGAACACCGACGTCAAACGGCTCCAGCAGGTGTTAAAGAACCTGTTGTCGAATGCCTTCAAATTTACCTCCCAGGGACGCGTGACGTTCCGCATGAACCTGGCGACGGAGGGTTGGAGCGCGGATCATCCGGCATTGAGCGGCGCGTCCAAGGTGATTGCCTTCGAGGTCCGGGACACAGGCATCGGTATATCGCCGGACAAGCAGAAGATCATTTTCGAGGCTTTTCACCAGGCCGACGCCGGCACCAGCCGCCGCTACGGCGGGACGGGTTTGGGGCTTGCGATCAGCCGCGAACTCGCGAACTTGCTTGGCGGTGAAATACGCCTTAACAGCTCGCCCGGCCACGGCAGCGTCTTTACCTTCTACTTGCCCGAGAATTACGTCGGCCCGCAAATTAGCGCGCTCCAGGAGACCCGCAGCGCTCCGCGAGTGGTGCCTCTGATTGTTCATCAAGCCAGCAAGCCGGAGCAGATTCCGGACGACCGCGAATCCGTCGCGCCCGGCGATCCGGTCGTGCTTATCGTCGAGGATGATCCCCATTTCGCGCAGGTCTTGCTCGGCATGGTGCGCGAACGTGGGTTAAAGGGCGTGGTCTCGATGTACGGAGGGCACGTGCGCGCGCTCGCCCACCAATTCAGACCGCTGGCGATTATGTTGGATATTTTCTTGCCGGACATGCTCGGCTGGACGGTGCTGAATCATTTGAAGCAAGATCCAACAACGCGGCACATTCCGGTGCAGATTATCAGCGTCGAAGAAGAACGCTTGCAAGGGCTGGGGCACGGCGCTTTCTCATATCTGATCAAACCGGCGACGATCGACGAACTGAAGAACGCCTTCGATCGGGTCATGCGTTACGCCCAAACGCGCCGGCGGCGCTTGCTGGTGATTGAAGACAACGAAATCGAGCGCCAAAGCATTGTCGAGCTGCTCAGCCACGAGCATGTGGAAATTTCCACGGCCGGAACCGGCGCGGAAGCTCTGGAAGCTTTGCGCGGCGGCCAGTTCGATTGCCTGATCCTCGATCTGCGCCTGCCGGACATCTCCGGGTTCGAGCTGATGGAACGCATCCGCAAAAACCCAGAATGGGGTGAGCTGCCAATCGTCGTGTGCACCGGCAAGGACCTGACGCACGAGGATAGCATCCGTCTGGCGCGTATGGCAGAGAGCGTCGTTCTGAAGGACGTACAATCGCCGGAGCGGTTGCTCGACGAAGTCTCGCTGTTTCTACACCTGGTTGCCGCCGACCTTCCCCTTGGGAAACAACAGATGTTGGAGCGGCTGCGCCAAACGGATGAAGCGCTGCTCGGCAAGAAGGTGCTGGTCGTCGATGATGACGTGCGTAATATCTTTGCTTTGACCAGCCTGCTCGAACAGCACGGCGTGCAAGTGGTGAACGCCGAAAACGGTATGGAAGCCATTTGCCTGCTCGATCAAGATCAGGATATCGACGCCGTGTTGATGGATATCATGATGCCGGAGATGGACGGTTATGAGACCATGCGTCGGATTCGGCTCAACTCCAAACACCGGCTCTTGCCCATCCTTGCTCTGACCGCCAAAGCGATGAAAGGCGATCGCGAGAAATGCCTCGACGCCGGCGCTTCGGATTATATTGCCAAGCCCGTCAATGCGGAGGAGCTACTGGCGCTATTACGTATCTGGCTATTCGGTAAGAAAAGAATGCCGCGAGCAAGCTATGAATATCGAGCCGACAGCTAACATACTCATCGTCGATGACGACGCGAAATCGCTGCTGGCCATGGAGGCGCTGCTTTCCGGGCCGGGGCGCAAAACGGTTACGGCAGCGTCTGGACAAGAGGCGCTGCGTTGGCTGCTGCGCCGCGATTTCTCGTTGATTTTGCTGGACGTGCGCATGCCGGACATGGACGGCTTCGAGACCGCCGAGCTGATCCGCCAAAGCGAGCGGCTGCGCCATATTCCGATAATTTTTCTTTCCGCCGTCGATACCCTGGAGGCCGACGTCTACCGAGGGGCCGCCCGTGGCGCGGTCGACTACCTGTTCAAACCGGTCGTGCCCGAAGTGCTGAAAGCCAAGGTTTCGGTATTCGTCGATCTATTCCACATGAACGAGCGCCTGAAGCTCAGAGCGATTCAACAAAGCGAAGAGCGCTTCCGCCTGCTCGTCGAAAGCATGCAAGATTACGCCATTTTCATGCTCAACCCGGAGGGACGGGTGACGTCGTGGAACACCGGCGCCGAACGGATCAAAGGATATCATCACGAAGAAATCGTCGGCGAAGCTTTTTCCCGATTTTACACCGCTGAAGACCAAGCGCGCGAGCTGCCCATTCAGGCCTTACATAGTGCCGCGCGTGAAGGCCGCTGTGAGCAAGAGGGATGGCGCGTGCGCCGCGATGGACGCCGTTTCTGGGCCAACGTCGTCGTCTCGGCCCTGCTCGACGAGCAAAGAAATTTGGTTGGTTTCTCCGTTGTCACTCGCGATTTGACCGAAAAAAAGCACGTGGAAGAAGTTCTTCGTGACAGTGAAGCCAAGCTGCGTAAACAGACCAAGGAACTCGAGCAGCAGCTGATCGCCTCCGGCCGGTTGGTCTCGCTGGGCGTCGTCACGGCATCCATGGCGCATGAGTTTAACAACCCTCTAGGAATCGTCATGGGTTTCACTCAGGAGCTGCTCAACGAGTGCGAACCGGATAGCCGAAATCATCAAGCATTAAAGATCATCGATGAAGAAACCCGGCGCTGCCAAAGAATTATTCAAGAACTTTTGCAGTTTGCCCGTCCCAAAGACGCCGATCCTTCGCCCACCGACGTCAAGCTGGTGATCGAAAAAACTTTGACCATGGTTTCCAATCGTATGTACAAGCGGCAGATCGAAACCCGTATCAACGTGGCGGATGATTTGCCGCTGATCTCCGTCGACCCGCAGCAAATGGAACAGGTTCTGGTCAATCTGTTTTTGAACGCCGTCGACGCGATGCAGAACGGCGGACAACTGAGCGTGGAGGCAAAGCTGAATTCGCCGGCTGGGCAGGAGCCGACCGTGGCGATCGGCGTGACCGACAGCGGCAGCGGCATCGACGAGGCCGATCTAACAAAAATCTTTCAACCGTTCTTCTCGGCGAAAAAGGGCAAAGGAATCGGACTCGGCCTGTCAATCTGCGACCGGATCATTCAAAATCACGGCGGCAAGATAACCGTGGAAAGCACACCGGGTAAAGGAACAACCTTTGCGGTTCACCTGCCGCTCCAATACAAGTCTCGCGCGAACCTCCCCGAAAGCAACATCCTGGAGGAACGAGCGGCGGCCGAAGCCCTCGAAACCTACCTGGCAAAGCCATGAAGCCACGGAACTGGATTGGATCCGGATCAAGCTGGTGGTTGATTCGACTTCTGCGAGCGCCGCACTTGATCGCGGATAAATTTGGGGCGCGACCGTGCCAAACGGAGAATTTACGTGAGATTTGAACGCATCACCGTCAACCCAAAACAGATGGACGGCGTGCCATGTATCAGAAATTTGCGCATCCCCGTAGCAACGGTAGTCGGCATGATCGCCGACGGCATGGCAGAGAACGAGATTCTTGACGCCTTTCCTGACCTTGAAACGGCGGACATTCGCGAGGCACTGCGCTTTGCCGCGGAAGCCGTGCGCGACCGAGAACTCCCTTTGATCGATATCCGGTGAATTTCCTGGTTGACCATTCGCTGTCACCGGCGGTAGCGGAAAAACTTCGCCAAGCCGGACACGACTCCGTGCATGTCCGGCGTTACGGTATCCACAAGGCTGACGATGAGGTGCTGTTTGACCGGGCCGCGCAGGAAGTTCGCGTGCTGGTGTCGGCCGACACCGATTTCGCTAGGATCTTAGCGACCCGACAAACTACCAAGCCGTCGGTGATTTTGTTTCGGCGCGACACACACCGGCGGCCGGACGCTCAGGCCAGTTTGCTTCTGGCAAACCTTCCGACAATTTCCGATCTCCTCGATCACGGTGCCATTATCATCTTCGAA
>JAICHC010000208.1 GCA_025922795.1 Candidatus Binatia bacterium
CAGCTCATTCAAGGCCCCTCCAAATATTTTATTCAGCGGCCGCGTTTTTGGATATGCCAGTTCGCCCAGAGGACCCCTTGCCCGGGCTTAAAATGGCTACGGCACGTGGCTACATGAAAAAGATGTCGATCCTGATTGGATTCTGGACGTTTTCGGGCAGATCAAGTGCTTGAACTAAAAAGGGAAGTTTGGTGCGAGGGAGGGGATTTGAACCCCTACGCTCTTTCGAGCACTAGCCCCTCAAACTAGCGCGTCTGCCGATTCCGCCACCCTCGCGTTTTCGTAGTTTATGGCACAGCTGGTTTTTCTGGCTGCGTTTTGTCCGGCGTTGCGGGAGTTGATTGCGCACCACCGGCTCCCGGTTGTTGCTGCGGCGCCTGCGGCACCACTGGCGCACGAGGTTCCACCGCCGGGGTCCGATTGTCAAAAATGGTTGCCGAAGGTCTGCGTGCGGTGAAGTAACCTAGGGTCAGCGATGTCATCATGAACACGATTGCCATGACGGTCGTCAGGCGAGTCAAAAAATTGCCCGCGCCGCTGCTGCCGAAGATCGTCGAGCTGGATCCTCCGAATACGGCGCCAACTTCCGCTCCCTTGCCGGTTTGTAGTAGCACCACAAGTATCAAACCAATACTGACGAGAATATGGAGAATTGTAATTGCAATAATCATAACACTCTTACCTGATCGGAAAACGCCAGCACGATGGGCAGAAACGACTCAGCCGTTAGGCTCGCGCCACCGACTAGGAGTCCGTTCACCTCGTCGATTTGAGCCAGCATGTCGGCATTTTCCGGTTTGACGCTCCCGCCGTAGAGAATTCTCGTCGGCCGACCGCCATCAAAACGATCGTTGATGAAATTTCGGATCTGCGCGTGAGTGTCGCGAATCTGCTCGGTGGTTGCGTTCTGTCCTGTGCCGATCGCCCATACCGGCTCGTAGGCAATTTCGATCTTTTCAATATCATCTTTGGCGACGGCCTTCAACGCGGAGTCGAGCTGACGCGCGATTACCGCCGAGGTTTGTTCGGCGCGCCGTTCGTCGATGGTCTCGCCAACGCAAAGGATTGGCCGCATGCCGTGCTTGATCACCGCGACAACTTTTTGGCCGATCATCTCGTCGCTTTCGTGAAATATGTGGCGCCTTTCCGAGTGGCCGACAATGACGAATTCGCAGCCGATCTCGGCCAGCATCTCGGGGCTGATCTCGCCGGTGAACGCGCCGCTATCTTGCCAATGGCTGTTCTGGGCGGCAAGTTTCACGGTGCTTTTCTGCAGAGTTTGCTTCACCGCGACTAACGCCGTCATAGGAGGCGCCAGCACGACTTGTGCGGATGCCGGGGGTTTTCTCAGACCGCGAACGATTTGCCGGGCGAGCGCAACTCCGGTGCGCTGTCCGCCGTGCATCTTCCAATTCCCCACAACCAGGGGGATTGTCATTCAGCGTTCTCCAGCGCTTTAATGCCGGGCAGCTCTTTGCCCTCGAGGAACTCGAGAGTTGCGCCGCCGCCGGTGGATAAGTGACTGATTTTGTCTTCGACGCCGGACGCCGTGACCGCCGCGACCGTGTCCCCGCCAGCGATAATGCTAACGACTCGCGGATAATGATCAGCTAAAGTCCTGGCCAAAATACGACTTCCCTGATCGTAGGGCGGCACTTCGAAAAGGCCGACCGGGCCATTCCAGAGCACCATTTTCGCCCGGCTGATTTCGTCGGCGAATAGGGACGCCGTCCGGGATCCGATATCCAAGCCCAGGCGGTCCGCCGGAACCGCGCCGACGCACGTTTTGGGATTTTTCTTGTCACTATCGCCGGTGACGTGATCCATCGGTAACAATAGCCGCACGTCGTGTGCGGCGGCTTCTTTCAAGATATCGGCGGCGAGCCCCACCTTGTCTTGCTCGAGCAACGATTGGCCCACGTCAATTCCTTGCGCCTTGAGAAATGTGTAAGCCATGCCGCCGCCGATCAGCAGCGCGTTGACTTTCGGCAGTAGATTTCTGATCACACCGATCTTGTCGGAAACTTTGGCGCCGCCCAAAATCGTCACGAACGGTTTTGCCGGATCGGTGAGAATCGGCGTGAGGTAATCAAGTTCTTTTTGCAGCAGGAGACCGGCGGCTTTTGCACTGAAGAATGCGGCCATGCCGGCGATCGAGGCGTGGGCACGATGCGCCGCTCCGAAAGCGTCGTTCACGTAAGTATCGGCGAGCGATGCCAAAGCCTGAGAAAAGCCGGGATCGTTTTTCTCTTCTTCCCGATGAAAACGCAGATTCTCCAAGAGAACGACGCGCTGGCTCTGATCTCTCACCAGGCGCTCGACCTCAAGGCCGATACAATCTGACGCCAAAACAACGGGCTGATTGAGCGCGTGCTGCACGTATTCACGCACCGGCGCGAGGCTATACTTCGCGACCGGCTTGCCGTCGGGACGGCCCAAGTGAGAAGCGATCACGACTTTGCTGGCGCGCTCCAAGATGAATCGGATCGTCGGCAACGCGCTGTCGATGCGATGAGGCTCAGTGATCCTGCCTTGATCGATCGGCACGTTAAAATCGACGCGAACAAACACCGTCTTGTCACACAGCTCCAAATCGCTCAGTTTTCGTATCATGTGATTGGTCCGTGTCAAAAGTTTCCCGATTCGTCAATTCTTAATTGACTAATTACAAGGCTTGTAATACTTTTTCAAATAACCGCACATTATCCGCATGTCTTCTCTTTGGTCATTGCAATTGCTGGTTCAAGACGGTCTCACGCTCGCGCAACAACATAGCATACTCGATCTGGTTCGCGGATCTGGCTTGGTTGTCCAAGCGGTGCTCTATTTGTTGGTGCTATTTTCGGTTTTGAGTTGGGGAATCATCGCATACAAATACCGCCAAATCCGTTGCGCCAAGCGGGAGTCCGAGCGATTCATCGAAATTTTCTGGGAGCGGCGCAATCTGTCCTCGATCCATGATGCCAGTCGCGAGCTGACGGCCAGTCCCGTCGGCCAGGTCTTCCGCTCGGGTTATGAAGAGTTGATTCGGGTATCGCGTTCGAAGAAAGAAACCGTCCCGGGGGACAGCCTAACGACTGAATTGGGCGGCGTCGACAACGTCGCACGTGCCATGAAGCGAGCGACCAGCGTCGAGACGACCAAATTGGAAAAATATTGTTCGTTCTTGGCGACCACGGCGAGTTCGGCGCCGTTCGTCGGATTATTTGGCACGGTTTGGGGAATCATGAACGCATTTCGCGGTTTGAGCGTAACCCATTCATCGAGCATTCAGGCCGTCGCCCCCGGCATCGCCGAAGCTTTGATCGCGACTGCGGTCGGGCTGGCGGCGGCCATACCGGCGTTGATGGCTTACAACTTTTTTGTCCAACAAATCAAGGTGCTCGCTGTCGAAATGGACAATTTTTCCCACGAGTTTCTCAATATCGCCGAGCGCCACTTTTTCAAGTAATCAAATAACAAGGTATAATCAAAGCGACCTGGCGCATGCGGGTTGAGCGGTTGGAATTTGAGCGGGGCTGGAGAAGGCCCGGACGTGCCAAGGGGTTAGCTTCGGTGCGCTCGAGGCCGGAGCCGGTGGCACGGTCAGGCGCGACCCGGATTAAAACGACGAGGTACTGTTATGGCTATGGACGCATCTTCGCAGCGTGAAAGCACAACCATTTCACAGATCAACGTGACTCCGCTCGTGGACGTGATGTTAGTGCTGCTGGTTATCTTCATGGTGACCGCGCCGATCATTCAACAGGGAGTGCAGGTGAATCTGCCGCAGGCGCGATCCGGAGCTATTCCCGGCACCGAAGAGCATTTAGTTGTGACCGTGGCGAAAAGCGGCAAAATCTATCTCAACGACAATGCTCTGTCCTTGCCGGAACTTGGCGCGAAGCTGCGGGGAATCAAACAACTCGACGCCAACAAACAGGTCTATCTGCGAGCGGATCAGGACGTGCGCTACGGGGTTGTCATGAAAACGATTGCCGAGATCAAGCAGGCCGGTATCGAACGCCTGGGCATGGTGACCCGGCCGGAAGAAGGATAGCCGCGCGTGGCGGAACAAACTCCAGCGCCGACGATCAGCCTGCGCGAGCGCTCGTTTCCGGCGATCGGTTCGGGAGAGCGGTTACCGCGATGGTTTGTCTTTTCATTACTGGTCCACTTGGTGTTGATCGCGGCGATTTTTTTAGCGCCGATGTTGCCGTCGGAAATTCCACCGGTCCCGGTCTACACCGTCGATCTGGTCGGCGGTGAGAAAATCGGCCGCGCCAACTTCGGCACGCAACTAACTCCCGCGCCCAAGCCGCCGGTTAAAAATCCCGAAGTCAATCCGGCCGTTCCCGCCCCGCCAGTTGAGAAGGAAGTTAAGGAAGTTAAGGATGAGAAGATTGAAAAAGAAGAAAAAATAGAAAAGCCCAAGCCGAAGCCGAAGCCTGCAGAGCCGAAGCCGGCGCTGGAAGAAAAAACCGTCTTGAAGGAGAAAGCCAAGGCCGAACCGGTAAAAAAGGAAACCGTCAAGAAAGAACCGCCCAAAGAAGTCAAACCGGAAGCGAGAGAAGAAACCAAAAGCGAAACCGCCTCGGCCGATAGCGTCCGCGAGAGATTGATCCAATCCGCGGTCGATCGCGCTAAAACGCGAAGTGAAAGCGCGCAGCAAGCGTCAAAGGAACAAGTGTTGAGCGCCGGATCGGGCGAAGGCGAGGGCGCGGCGGCGCTAGGGCCGGGCGGGCGTGGCGGCCCCGGAATCGTCAAAGGGATGGATTTCATCATTTATCAAAACCGCATGCTCGCAACGATCAAGGAAAACTGGGCATGGGTCGGTCAGAGGAGCAATTTAAAAGTCGTGGTTCATTTTGGCATCAAAGAAAACGGTGAAATTTTTGGGCTTAAAATCGTTCAACCCTCAGGGGACCCGACTTATGACGAGTCGGTGTTGCGCGCGGTAAAAAAATCCAATCCATTGCCGGCGCCGCCGGAGAGTTATCGCAGAGACTTTGCCGACGTCCAACTGACCTTTCGGCCGCGAGATTTGGGGGCCTAAAACAGATGAGAAAAATTTTCCTGGGCATTTTTTGCTTTTTTATTCTGCCAAGCTTGGCTCAAGCAGCAGTGACCGGCGAAATCGTCGGACAAGGCGGACAGCGGTTTCCCATCGCCGTCTCCCCTTTGAAAAATTTGGGGGTGAATACCGGTGAGTCCGGGCGCTTGTCCACAGGCATCGCCGATGCCATGGTTCACGATCTCGAACTATCCGGCTGGTTCAAAGTTATCGATCGTTCGGCCTATATCGAGAGTGCACAGGGGAGCGGCATCACCCTGGGCAGCTTCGATTTCAAGGACTGGTCGACCATTGGAGCCGAGGGACTGGTCAAAGGCGGATTCTCTGTTCAAGGCGACGAAATTACCGTCGAGCTGAGGCTATTCGACGTCTATCAAAACAAAGAGCGAATCGGGAAGCGCTACACGGGCCGCGTGCGAGATTTTCGCCGCATTGCGCACAAATTTGTCGACGAGATCATCAATCAGTTCACCGGCATCCCTGGCGTCTTTAACACGCGCATCGCTTACGTCTCCACCAGCGGCGGACGCTTTAAAGAGATCTATGTTTCCCATCTCGACGGCAGCGAGAAATTTCAAGTCACCGATAATCACACGATCAATCTCTCGCCGGATTGGAGCCCTGACGGCCGCTCGATTCTTTACTCATCATTTAAAGACCGCAATCAGACTCTATACCTGTTCGAGCTCTTCAGCGGCAAAGAGATTAGATTTACTCCGGGTGCCGGCGGCCGATACCTTAGCGGCAGAGTCTCTCCCGACGGCCAATCGATCGTCGCGACATTGGAGTCA
>JAICHC010000209.1 GCA_025922795.1 Candidatus Binatia bacterium
CGACAGGTATAAACCCCTGGCACGGTCTCAATTCGATAAAAATGGAAAAGGTTCTGCTGCGCAATATCGGTGTTAGCGACTCGCATACCTTGACCGTCTATGCAGCGCATGGCGGCTACGCGCCCTGGCGCAGGGTCGTTGAAAGCATGCAACCGGAGCAGCTGATAGAACTCGTGAAGGCTTCCGGGCTTCGCGGGCGGGGTGGCGCGGGGTTTCCCACCGGCATGAAGTGGAGCTTCGTGCCGAAAGATAATCCCAAGCCGAAGTATCTCGTGTGCAATGCCGACGAAAGCGAGCCCGGGACGTTCAAAGACCGATTGTTGATCGAGCAGGATCCGCACGCGATCATCGAAGGAACCTTGATGGCGGCGTATGCGATCCAGTCGCACACCGCCTTTATCTACGTCCGCGGCGAGCTGGCGTTCGGCGCAACTCGCCTGGAACGCGCAGTCGACGAAGCCTATCAGGCAGGCTACATCGGCAAGACGATATTCGACTCAAATTACGATCTAGATTTGATCGTGCATCGCGGCGCCGGCGCTTATATCTGCGGAGAAGAGACGGCGCTGCTTTCCTCGCTCGAAGGCGGCCGTGGCTGGCCCAAACTGAAGCCGCCGTTTCCGGCAACCCACGGGTTATTCGGTTGCCCGACCGTGGTGAACAATGTCGAAACACTCGCCGCGCTGCCGTGGATTATCAAACACGGCGCGGCGGCCTACGCCGCCATGGGCACGGAGAAGAGCAAGGGAACGAAATTGTTCAGCGTCAGCGGCCACATCGCGCGCCCGGGGGTCTATGAGCTGGAGATGGGTTATCCGTTTAAAAAATTCCTCGAGGAGGATTGCGGCGGCGTGCCCAACGGCAAAAAGCTCAAGGGCGTGATTCCCGGCGGCGGCTCCATGCCCGTGCTGCGCCCGGACGAAATCGAAAACGTCAAACTTGACTACGAGTCGGTGCAAGCCGCAGGGAGCTTGCTCGGCTCCGGCGGCGTCATCGTTATGGACGAGACGACCTGTATGGTGCGCGCGGCCTGGAACATCGCGCGCTTCTACGCCCACGAATCCTGCGGGCAGTGCAGTCCTTGCCGAGAAGGCTGCCACTGGATGGAAAAACTGTTCCATCGGATCGAGCATGGCGATGCCGACGGGAGCGATGTGGATTTAATTTTGAACATCAGCGGCAACATCATGGGCAATACGATCTGCCCGTTCGGCGACGCCGCGGCGATGCCGGCGGCCGCATTTATCAAGAAATATCGCGACGAATTCGAGGCGCATGTCGCGGAGAAAAGATGCACGGTGCGCGGAATGGAGTAATGGAGTGATGGGTGGGGAGCAATACTCCAACACTCCATCAACCATCACTCCAATCTTCGGCTATGGATCCGGTAAAGATCACCATCGACGGCAAGGAAGTCGTCACCTCCAAGGGCAAAACTGTCATACAGGCGGCCGCCGAAGTGGGTGTAGCGATCCCGCACTACTGCTATCACCCGAAACTTTCCATCGCGGGCAATTGCCGCATGTGTCTGGTCGAGATCGAAAAAATGCCCAAGCTGCAAATCGCATGCAATACCCAGGTGGCGGAGGGCATGGACGTCTTCACGCAAAGCCCGAAAGTACTCGCAGTCCGCAAAGCGGTGCTCGAGTTCCTGCTGATCAATCATCCGGTAGACTGCCCAATCTGCGATCAGGCGGGCGAGTGCTGGTTGCAAGATTACTACATGCAGCATGATCGGGAGGAGAGCCGTTTTGAGGTCGGCAAAGTGCACGATCGCAAAAGAACCATCTTTGGCCCGAACGTCGTCTTTGACGGCGAGCGTTGCATCAAATGCACACGCTGTGTGCGCTTTTGCCAGGAGATCACCAAAACCGACGAGCTCACGGTGGTGAACCGCAGCGATCACTCTACCATCGATTTGTTCCCCGGCGCCACCCTCGACAATCCTTTGTCGGCCAACGTCGTCGACATCTGCCCGGTGGGCGCGCTCACTGACCGCGATTTTCGCTTTAAGGTTCGCGTCTGGTACTTGCAAAAGACACCCTCCATCTGTCCCGGTTGCAGTACCGGCTGCAACATCAGTGTCGAAACTTATCAGAACCGGATTGCGAGATTTAAGCCGCGCGTCAATGAAGCCGTGAACAGCCATTGGTTATGCGATGAGGGGCGCTACTGCTTTCACGATTTGACCGCCGGCGAACGCTTGACCACGCCGATGATCCGCCAGGAGGGCGGCTTAGTGCCGACGAGCTGGAATGTTGCTTTGCAGATGGTTTTTGCCGGCCTTCGCTCTGCCAGGCCGCTGGCTGGTATTCTCTCCGGCAGAAACACCAACGAAGAAGCTTTCCTGTTTGCCAAACTGATAAAAATGATTGGCATCGAGGCGGCGTTGGAAGTTTTCTATCAGGAGCGCGAGCTCACTGCAGTGCAAAAACTTCTGGTGAGTCCGGATCGCTCGCCGAATTTTCGCGGCGCGCGCGACATGGGTGTCGCCAACGGCGGCTTCGATGCCTTGCTGGCTAAGATTATCAACGGTAACTATACCGCGGCCTACGTCATCGGCGAAGATTTGGTGGCGAGCGCGGCACAGCCCGAAAAAGTTCGGGCGGCCCTAGAGAAAATGTCTTTTCTGGCGGTGCAGGATACGCGTCTCACGGCAACGGCAGAACTGGCGCATGTAATTTTGCCGGCGACTCACTTTGGTGAGAAAGAAGGGACCTATACCAATCGCCAAGGCCGTATTCAGAAACTCAATGCGGCCGTGATAGCACCCGAAGGCGTGATGCAAGACAGCGACATCTTTATTCGCTTGCTGGATCTCGCCGGAGCACGAAACGGCTTTCAAACTGCCGGCGACGTTTTTGCGGCCGTGGCCCGAGAAATACCGGCCTACGGCGGTTTGAACTATGACGCGATCGGTAACCAGGGGATCGAACTCGGCAGTGGCGGTGGCGGAGCATCATGATCGTTGATTTCGCGATAATCGCCGCGAAAGCGTTTATCGTTCTGTTCATGGTTCTCAATCTAGCCGGTATTCTTGGCTGGATCGAACGCAAGGGCAGTGCTCTAATACAAGACCGCATCGGCGCCAACCGCGCGTCGATCTTCGGCTTCGCCGGCCTGGGGCTGGTGAACACCCTGATCGCCGACCCGCTCAAGTTTCTCACCAAAGAAGACTTCATACCGCCTGCGGGCGACAAATTTCTTCATACTCTGGCGCCTTGCATGGCGCTGTTCCCGGCGTTGGTAATTTTCGCCGTGATTCCCTTCGGCGATGTTTTGCAGATCGGCGATCGCGTGATTAACTTGCAAGTCGCCAACCTCAACGTCGGTATTCTTTACGTCTTCGCCATGGCATCGCTGGGAGTCTACGGCATCGTGATCGGCGCCTGGGCATCGAACAATAAATTTTCCCTGCTTGGTGGTGTGCGCGGGTCGGCGCAGATGATTTCGTATGAGATCGCCATGGGGCTCTCGGTGATCGGCATTTTGATGGTTTACGGCACTTTGGATCTGCAAGAGATCGCGCGCGGTCAGGGCACGCTGATTCGCGAGATCTTGCCGCAGGGGCTGTCGTTCCTCGGAGGATTGGTCGGCTGGCTGCCCGCCTGGGGAGTGTTTCTCCAGCCGCTCGCCTTTTTGCTGTTTTTTACCGCGGCAGTGGCAGAGACCAAACGCATCCCGTTCGATTTGCCGGAAGGCGAGTCGGAGCTGGTTGCCGGTTATCACGTCGAATATTCCGGCGGCAAGTTTCTCATGTTCTTCGCCGGTGAGTTTGCCGAAATCGTGACCGCGGCGGCGCTGGTAACAACGTTGTTCTTCGGCGGCTGGCAAGTGCCTTACCTCATGCGAGACGGTTTTTATTTTCCCTGGGGCGGGCAATGGCTCTTGCCGCATCTGGCGGTGGTCGGTCTTCAAGTCGGTGCTTTTACCCTCAAGGTGCTGTTTTTCTGCTGGCTACAGATTCTATTGCGCTGGAGCGTGCCGCGCTTTCGCTATGATCAGGTCATGCGACTTGGCTGGAAGATGTTGCTGCCGCTCGCGTTGGTCAATGTGCTGATTACGGCGCTGATGATCGTCGCCGCGCAATAGGGCAGGGCCGTATGGACGTCGCGACAGTGATTTTCTTCTCTCTCGCCGCTTTGCTGATCGGCGCTTCACTGCTGGTGGTCTTTCTCAGGAACGTCGTCCACAGCGCCATGGCGCTGGTGGCGGCATTGTTTATTATCGCGGTCTTTTTTGTGATCTTGCAGGCACCGATGGTCGGTGTGCTCCAGGTGTTGGTTTACGCCGGCGCCATTATGGTGCTGTTTCTTTTCGTGATCATGTTTCTTAATCTCACGGCGTCCGAGCCACGGCGCCGCGCATGGCTGAGTTTCGCTGGCGTGTCGGCGTTGTTGCTGGGCGGCGTATTGTCGGCGATGTTAACCCAAACCGAGCCCGCCGCGGATCCAGTGGCCGCAACCGAGTTATTTGGCAGCCCGGAAATGCTGGCAAGGAATCTCTTTAACGATTTTGTTTTGCCCTTCGAGATCGCTTCGGTGCTGTTGTTGGTTGCGATCGTCGGCGCGGTGGTTTTGGCGAAGCGGGGGAGCTGATGCGGACGGTGCCGCTGAATTACTATCTGATTCTCAGTGCGATTGTGTTTAGCATCGGCGTAATCGGCGTCTTGGTTCGGAATAATCTGATCGTGGTATTAATGTCAATCGAATTGATGCTCAACGCAGTTAATCTTACCTTCATCGCGTTTTCGCGCTATCTCGGTTCGATCGAAGGCCAGGTCGCGGTCTTCTTCGTCATGGCTGTCGCCGCCGCCGAGGCCGTCATCGGCCTCGCCATTGTGATCTCCGTGTTCCGTCATCATCAGAGCCTCGATCCTCAGGAGATGCAACTGCTTAAATGGTGACTTCCGAACCCGCCGTATTCGCCTACGATCTTCTGCGCTGGATTCCTTTAGTTCCTTTACTCGGCAGCGTCATCAACATTTTTGCCGGACGAGCGCTGGGCCGAAAGAACGCCGCCGTGCTGGGTTGCACGGCGGTGGGCGTCTCGTTCGCGATCGCGTTATATGTTTTCTTTCAATTGCCGGCGTCCGGAATTTTTCGGGACACGATCTATACCTGGATTGAGTCCGGTTCTTTTAACGTCAATCTCTCCTTGCACGTCGACGCGCTGGCGGCGGTCATGCTGTTGATCGTTACCGGCATCGGCTTTCTCATCCACGTCTATTCCCTTGGCTATATGGGACATGACGAAGGGATCGTGCGCTTTTTCGTTTACTTAAATCTGTTTATTTTCTTCATGGTCGTGCTGGTGATGGCCGACAATTTGCTCGTGCTTTTCATCGGCTGGGAAGGCGTTGGCCTGTGCTCGTATCTTTTGATCGGCTTCTGGTACCACGATCACGCAAATACGATTGCCGGCAACAAGGCCTTTATCGTCAACCGCGTCGGCGATTTCGGTTTTGTTCTGGGGATGTTGTTATTGGTCACCGAATTGGGCAGGCAGGGGATCTGGACCCTCGATTTTTCCGAGTTGCAAAACCATGTGCGGCTGCTTAGCCCGGCGGCAATCGGCCTGATTACGCTTTTGCTCTTCGTCGGCGCCACCGGCAAATCGGCGCAGCTTCCCCTTTTCGTGTGGCTGCCCGATGCGATGGCCGGGCCGACGCCGGTGTCGGCGCTGATCCACGCGGCGACGATGGTCACGGCCGGTGTCTACATGGTGGCCCGTATCTTCGGGCTGTTCCATGCGTCCGAGACGGCGATGAGCGTCATCGCTGTGATCGCGTCGATCACGATGCTCCTCGCGGCCGTGCTCGCG
>JAICHC010000210.1 GCA_025922795.1 Candidatus Binatia bacterium
GACGAGAGCTGAGTGAGATCGCGGCGGTGTGTTGGCTGCCGAATTAAAGATTATTTTCAGGTCTAGAATCTCGCGTCTCGTGTTTGAATCACTAACCTTCCCCCTCGAAGGAGAAGGAACAGGAATTCGCGTAACCGCAGCTTTCTGAGCCCACTAAGCGGAGCACCGGAGATCCAACCATGCCTGACGTTAAACTACCCACCGGAGTTGATCTTTACTATGAGACGCACGGTCAGGGCGAGCCGCTGATCTTCGTGCCTTCGACCGCGTATTCCGGCGAAGTTTGGAAGCCCTCTCAGATGCCGCTGGCAAGCTCATTGAGGCTAATTTTCCATGACCCGCGCGGCTGCGGCCGATCCGTGGCCACACAGCAAGTCTACACGATCGAGCAAATGGCGCTGGATATCGTCGCGCTGATGGACCACTTGAACCTGCCGTCTGCGCATCTCATCGGTCACTCGATGGGAGGGCGGATCGCACTGTCACTGGCGCAAAACTTTCCGGGCCGGGTGAGGAGCCTGATCATGGCCGCGAGCGGCTCCGGTCCCGCAGCTCGGCCGGGCTCTGACTGTATTCCGGGTCTGCCGCACCGGCTGGTTCTCGAGATGGTCGAAATGGGCTTTGAGAAATTTATCTACGATGAGATTGTTGATTCGGACACGTTCTTCACGAAGGACTTTCGCGAGCAGCATCGCGACAAGGTCGAAGAGTTTTTCAAGCTGGCGTGGGCCACTCACGCCAAGCTGCCGGAGTTTATTCACTTGTGCATGGCGCGTCACAACTTCGAGGGCACACATCGTTTGGGCGATGTAAAGGCGCCCACCCTGGTCCTCATCGGCGAGGCCGACACCGTCGGCAGCAATCACATCGCCCAATCGAAAGTGCTTGTCGAGCGCATTCCCGGCGCGCAAATGAAAATCCTAAAAGGCCAGTCGCACGGTTTTTTCTGGCAGGCGCCGGAGGAGACCAATCAAATTATTTCTGACTGGGTGAGCAAGCACAGCGGAAGATAGGGACTCGACAATACCCATGCGGTCGTATTGCAGCGATCGCGATGCGACGGTACCGAATTCGTTGGCAAATATTACCGCAAGCTGGGATGGAGAAAGCTTTTCTATGGGTCTACTGGATGGCAAAATTGTGATTGTCACAGGTGGCGGGCATGGCATCGGAGGAGCGTATTGCTTGGGAATCGCGCGCGAAGGGGGAACGGCCGTGGTCGCCGATATCGATGATAAAGCAGCGGACGGCGTCGCGAAAGCGATCAAAGATAGCGGCGGCAAGGCGCTTGCGACTAAAGTTGACGTGGCAAATTTTGCCAGTTGCCAACAGATGGCGAAAAAGACCCTCGATGCCTATGGGAAAATCGACGGACTGATTAACAACGCCGCGATCTTCATGAGCGTGCCCGCGGAAAAGGGCAGCTGGCAAGAGATCACCGAAGAGGCTTGGGATCGGATTATGGCGGTCAACGTCAAAGGGCTCTGGCTCTGCAGCCGCGCGGTGGTGCCGGCCATGCAACAGCGCAAGCAGGGCAGCGTGGTCAATATTTCCTCGAACATGGCGTTTAACGGCGGCCTGACGATGATGCACTATGTGACATCGAAGGCGGCGGTGGTCGGCTTCAGTCGCGTATTGGCCCGGGAGCTCGGCCCGGATAATATCCGCGTGAATACTTTGGCCCCCGGCGCGACGATGAGCGAGGAAAAAGCCACGGACGAGGCACTCAAAAATTATGAGCGGTCGGCTTCGACGAGAATTCTTAAACGCATCGAGCAGCCCGAGGATCTGGTCGGCACCGCTCTCTATCTGTTGTCGGACCGAAGCGCATTTGGGACCGGACAAACGATCCTCGTGAACGGCGGGGCAGTGCTTCATTGAGAAGAAAGGCAATAGGCAACAGTTAAGACAGAACGTGCCGATAATATTTGTCGGCATTCCGATAATCCGAAATCCAAAACTTGTCCTGAGCAACGTCGAAGGATCGGCAATCCAAAATCGTCGGAGGTTAACCATGGGATGGGTAGACGCTGACGCACATGTGGTTGAAAGTCCGCTGACCTGGGACTACCTGACACCGGCAGAGAAAAAGTTTCGGCCCCAGCTGTTCAAGCCCGAGGACGACAATCAAAAAGCGCACTGGGTGATCGACGGCAAGATCCGCGGCCTGTTCCGGTTCACCTTTAGCAAAGCCGATCTCGACAAGAAATCCGCCGAGATCGGGCGCGACATGGCGACCGACATGGCGACGCGCGATCTGGCCGACGTGAGTGCGCGCATCAAGCACATGGACGAGCTGGGGATCGATATCCAGGTGCTCTACACGAGTATCTTTCTCGACCAAGTGACCGAACGCGCCGATACCGAGGCGGCGTTGTGCGGTGCTTACAATCGCTGGATGGCGGATGTGTGGAAACAAAGCGAGGGGCGTTTACGCTGGATGACGAACTTGCCGCTGCTCAGCATGCCCGACGCACTCGACCAGCTCAAGTTCGCCAAGGAGAACGGCGGCTGCGGGGTCTTTATGCGTCCGCTCGAAGGCGCGCGCCAGATCAGCGATCCCTATTTCTTTCCCTTGTACGAACAAGCCGAGAAAATGAATTTCTGCATCGGCCTGCACCAATCCAACGGCAGCGCCGCGGCGGTGGACATGATGGTCAATCCCGACGGCAGCCGGGACTTTTTCAACCAGTACAGAATTTTTAACGTCGGCGCGATGTTTCGCCTGATCAATTGCGGCATCCCGCAGAAATTTCCCAAACTTCGCTTCGGCTTCATCGAAACAGCGGCAACATGGGTGCCATGGGTGGTCTACGAGCTGCACCGGCGGTTGGACAGAGTCGGCAATCGGCTGCCCGACGATCTGCTCGAGCGCTGCGGCATTTTCGTGACCTGTCAGATCGGCGACGACGTGCCGTATCTCATCAAGACCTGCATGGGCGAGAATACCTTGATGATCGGCACCGACTACGGCCATGCCGACTCATCGACGGAGTTGGACGCGCTGACCACGTTAAAAGATAGCGGCGGCATCAGCGCTGCGCAGCACAGAAAAATAGTCGAAGACAACCCGCGGGTCTTTTACGGCTTGGTGTGAAAGCGCGGTCGCAATTAGAGGAGTATTCTCTCCCGCAAAGGCGCTAAGGCGCAAAGAGAAAATTTTAACTTGGCGTATTTGCGCCTTGGCGAGAGATATCTCCGAATCAGGCGTCGGCAAGCGGGAAAGCTTTCCGCATATTGATTTAGAATCATCGAGCAAAGATCACGGAGAAGTGAAATGAATCAAAAGAAAAATTTATCGATTTCGATCGAATCCGCAACCTTTGTGTCAACGATCGCCTTGGCGCTCATTCTCTGCGGCGCTCCTGCCGGTAAGCTTTTCGCAGCTGCAGCGGATTCCCTCGATCAACTATATGAGAAAGCAAAAAAGGAAGGGAAGGTTACGCTTTATGCGCCGTTATCCCCGCGGGCGATGTCGGTTATTCCGCCTGCGTTCATGAAGCGCTTTCCCGGGATAACCGTCGATCATATCGACGCCACCAGCGATAAGCTGATCGCGCGAGTGCTCGCCGAGCAGAAGGGAGGACGCGTCATTGCCGACGTCATCAGTGGCGCGCTGACCTATTTGCCGCAGATACTGGACTTGAAAATCGTCGAGCGTGTCGTCATACCCGAGGCGGCGGCGTATCCGGACCAGTTGAGGGGTGACCTATGGGTCGCTACCGATATGCAATTCTACATTGCCGGATGGAACACCAATCTGGTCAAGAAAGGCGAGGAGCCAAAAAGGTACGAGGAGCTCGCGAACCCTAAATGGAAAGATAGCATCATGGGCGAGCCGCGCGATTACCAGATGCTCGTCGGATTTGCCAAACGAAAATACAATAACGATGAAAAGGCGATCGATCTGTTCAAGAAAATCGCTGCAAATCAAGTGGAGTTTCATCGGGGGCATTCGCAGTTAACCGAGTTCCTCTTGGCCGGTCAGCGGGCCATTTGTTTTACTTGCTACTCGCACCATTTTCCTGCGCGCATGAAAAAAGGCGCCCCGATTCGACCGCTACTGACGGAAGGTGTGGGCGAAGTCGGCGGCTCTGCGATGGTCATGAAGGGAGCTCCGCATCCCAACGCCGCACTACTCTGGGTTCGCTGGGCGGTCAGTGAAGAAGGACAGAAGGTTTATGCGCGAGCGGGTGAAACTCCTGCTCATCCCAAAGTGGAACCTCTGGAAAAAATCCGGCCTACGACGCCTTACATGCTGACCATCGACGATGTCAGAGAGTTTCCGAAGTACGAGAAAACGTGGAAGGAAATCTTTCAGATCCGTTGAAATTCGGGAGCGGTCTTCTTTCAGGGCCCGCGCGATGATTACGCGGCTTCGGTTTCGCGCTGCGCGACCTTGGCGAGCCGCGACATCATCGCTGCGGCATTGCGGCGCAGGATCTTCGCGCGCGCATCCTCGCCGATATTCGCTTCCGTAAGCGCCTTGCTGGTCCACTCGCAGCCGAATTCGGTTCCGTCGGTGCCGCACACGATCCGCTCGGCGCCGTACAAGCGCACCGCGGCCTCGATCGCGCCCGGGCCGAACGAGTTGCAATCCACGTACACCTTGGCGCGGCGGAAGCGCGACGACGGCAGCTCCTCCGTCGCTGAATCCAGCAGGCTGCGGTGATCCATGCGCTCGATCTCGTAGGGAATATTGCCGCCGAGATTGTGCACCAGGACGGTCGCATCGGGGTACGGCGCGAGGTAGTCGGTGAGGCACAAGGTCACCATCACCGAGGACAGGCTCGCCTGCATGTCGAGCGTACCGTTGCGGCGTCGCGCGTTGTCGGTATCGCCGGATACCTTGGGAAACGTGTCGCCAGGTAGCGGACCGTGGTGAATGAACACGATCGCACGTTGGCGGTTCGCCGCTTCCACTAGCGGCCGCATGTTCTCGGCGGCCTTCTTCGTGAGAAACCCGTTTCCCGGCACTTGCGCGCCGACCACCCCCGGCAGCGCCAGCGCGCGCTCGAACTCGGCGGCGGCAGCAGACAGATCCACGAGCGGCAACGCGGCAAAGGCAGCGAAGCGCCCCTCGTATTGTCGGCAAAGCTTCGACAGCGCGTCGTTGACCATCCTGCACAGCGGCAGCGAAACCTCGACCGGCTGCGACTCGATCCAGCAGTACGCACCGAGCAGCGACAGCACGCTGGTGTTCACGCTCTGGCGATCCATCCTGGCGAGATGGAATTCCACGTCATCGAAGGCCTTGGACACCGGCTCTTCGCCGATCCGGCTTTTCACCACTTCTACGCCGTCCTGATTGCGCACGATGCGCGGTTCCTTGGTGCGGGCGCGCAGGACGTCGATCAGCTCGGCGGGCCTCCAATGGGCATGCATGTCGATCATGGCAGTCTCCTTAGTTTATCGTCCGACGGTTTAACCCCAAAAGTCCCAGTATGCGCGACGTTGTTTGCCAACCATCGGGCAATTTATTCCAACCGCCACAGCGAAACAAGCGTTTCCCGGCGGTTCGACAACAAAACATCGGCGGCAGACCTAGAAAGCAATTGGAGTTAACGAGTACGGAAACGTAAAAAAGGCTCGCGTCCCCTTTTCTCACCGTGCACTTGGAAGTTACTAAGGAGTTCGTTAGTTCGTAGACATACTGGGACGAAGGGGCGAGTCGTGGAAAGCGCAGGCACCAGGACTCAAAGGACGCTTTCGCACCCACCCTAAAATTAAGCACTCGGGGCGTGGATCGGGTGGTGGCCGATGACGCCCAGACGCTTTGCCTGGGCTTGGAACGAGTCGTCCCTTCGTGTCCAACCAACCC
>JAICHC010000211.1 GCA_025922795.1 Candidatus Binatia bacterium
CTCGTTTCCAGTCGTCATGTCTTCTCTGTCTCTATAGGCCATCGTTACACCTCCTGGTATTTAACATCTCTCCAAATGATATCGGAACGACACGGCATTGAACAGTGCGGACTACCGCTAAAAACAAGGATCTGTTTGATCGGCGCCGCAAAAACAGGCTTAGTGACTCCAGCGCGCGCCGACTTCGTGCTCGATCGCATCGCCGGCCGAGCGGCGATGTGCCTGGCGACTGACGTTGTACATAAGCAACAGGCCGGCGGTGCCTACTAAAAATCGCGTCGCGGGTGACCAATGCCGTTGCATGATATCGAGCCGCTGTCCTTCAGGTTTGCGCTTCTCGCTTTGCAGCGCCGGTATGCTGCCGGAATTGTCATAAACCTCTAGCTGGTTCTCGACGTCATTGACGCCACGTACGGCGCGGACACCGCTGACCAACTGCTCGATTTCATCCGCCAGTACAGCTCCGCGTAAAGTTACCAGGCCGTCGTGAGCATCGACGTGAATGGAAGATGGGTGGCGGACGAGAAAGCCGAGCTTTGATCGCACCCGGCCCGACAGGACATCGTCCTCTACGGCGCCTTCAGTCAGACGACCGCGCGCTTCGCTGATCAATCCTGCCGTTCGGTTCCTTAGATCGCGAGCCGTCACGGCCGCGCTGTCCTGCAATACGCGCGGCACGCGACGCACTTGATCGCGCGCGTGAGCACGCCGCTGCGGTCCGAGACTCGGATCGAGATAGTACATGGCGCCAACGCCTAAGCCGGCGCCCGCCAATAATGTCATCCACGGGTTCATAGGCACCTCCAGTTTGTCTGGCGTAGTTTACAAAGCAATTCGGCGGCTCCGTGGGGCTGTGAGAGCGCCATATAGAAAGTGGTGAGCCGCAATCATTAGCGAAGTATTGCCAAGCTAGTGGGCATTTTTCGTCCCCCCAAAATATTGAATGCCCCTTTCTACCAACCGTCGGGAAGCTGAGATGAGAGCAGCGACAGCTTGAGCGCGCTGCTCCTTCAGCAGCTCTTGAACTTGATTACGGTCAATGATTTGCGCCATCGGCTGACCTCCCGTCAAATCAGCTCGCGAATCTTGTCGGACAAAACGGTCCAGGCGATCTTGGAGCGATTGGGCTCCCCACGGGCCAGAGATTGGGCGAATTTAGTCGCCTGATCGAATGTAATTTTTGCCGGCTGCGGTGGCACAAAGGCGTTGACCACGGCTTCGACGAGGACGGGTCCGGGCGTGGCGAGAGCTTGGTCGAGTATGGCGCCGCACTGCGCTGGATCCTCGACTGTGAAGCCGGTCCCGCCGCACGCGCGCGCGAACGCAGCGAAGTCGATCGGGTGAAGCTCGCAGCCGTACTCGGGATTACCGAGAAAGATCATTTGCTCCCACTTGATCATGCCCAGGGTATTATTTTTAACGACGATCACCTTGATTGGCAGCTGATATTTTACCGCGGTGGCGAATTCGGCCATCAGCATGGAGAAACCGCCGTCACCGATAAAGGCGACGCACTGACGGTCCGGAAAGGCAACTTGAGCGGCAATCGTGTAAGGTAAGCCGTTAGCCATGCTTGCGAGCGTGCCGGAGAGCGAGCACATTTGGCCGCGGCGGATACGGATCTGACGCGCGAACCAGGTCGCGATGGTGCCGGAATCGCTCGAGACAATGGCGTTCGGCGCAAGGCGTTGGTCGAGCTCCCGCGCTATCACCTGCGGGTTCATCGGTATCTGATCATCTCCGGAGCGCTCTTCCATCAATTGCCACCAGTCGCGCATTCCTTCCTGGGCCGTCTTGAGAAAGCTCGCGCCGTTCGTCTGGTCATTGCGGCGCAGTAAAGGCAATAGATTTTTCAGCGCTGCGCGGCTGTCGCCGACCACGCCGACTTCCACCGGGTAACGCAAACCGATGCGCACCGGATCCATGTCGATCTGCACCGCGCGCGCCTGTCCCGGTTTGGGCAAAAACTCGATGTATGGAAACGACGTCCCGACCATCAACAGCGTGTCGCAGTTTTCCATCGCCTCCTGCGAGGGCCGGGTGCCCAACAGGCCAATACCGCCGGTCGTGTATGGACTGTCGTCAGGCACGGCCGCTTTGCCTAACAAAGCTTTGATGATCGGTGCCTGGAGCACTTCGGCCACCTGCTCCAATTCATCGGTGGCGCCGAGCGCTCCCTGTCCGACCAGGATGGCGATCTTTTTGCCTTGGTTGAGCAACTCGGCGGCGTGCCTTAGCTGTCGTTCGTTGGGCACGACTGGCGCCGCCGCATAAACATCCGAGCTGTGTCCGGTAATATTGCGCTTGGAAGGTTCGCCGCCTTGCTGCTCCTGCAAGTCGACCGGAAAATTCAGGTGCGAGACGCCGCGCCGGCTGAGCGCAGTGCGGCAGGCGAGATGGGTGACTTGTTCCACGTGCGCCGGTCCCATCACACGGGTGTTGTAGACGCAGACGTCCATGAAGAGCCGGTCCAGATTGACGTCCTGCTGCGCATGGGTATCGATCAGGTCGTGGTAATGATGCCCAGTGATCGCCAATACCGGCTGGCCGTCGAGTTTGGCATCGTAAAGGCCATTGAGCAGGTGAATGCCGCCCGGACCGGAAGTGGCGAGACAAACGCCGAGCTTGCCTGTGTACTTGGCGTAACCACATGCCATGAAAGCAGCCGATTCTTCGTGGCGCACTTGAATAAATCGGATGCTTTCACGGCGCCGGCGCAGCGCCTCCATGATGCCATTGATGCCATCACCCGGGAGGCCGAAAACCACGTCGACGCCCCAACCCTGAATTGTCTCAATCAAAAGATCCGCCGCTGTATTTGCCATGGCTTAGCTCTCCGTGAGCGATAACGCTGCAGTAATTACGTGACGAGCGTGATGCTACAAGTGGCTCGACCACATGATGTGATTGATGCGAGCATTATTAGGGATGCTTGCACAGACGTAGAGGAGCAATGGCTGTGCCACGGCGTTGATTGTTCCGATTAATTAGGTTTTAACGGATCCTACTGTTGCAAATCCGGGATGGCTGCATTGCCGGTGTTCAACTATTCAGGAGTTCATAAGTATCTCGACAACAGGGTTTGTTGGAGACGAAGGAACGACTCGTTCCAAGCCCTGGCAAAGCGTCTGTGCGTCATCGGCCACCATCCGAGCCACGCCCCGAGTGCTTAATTTTGGGCGTGGGTGCGAAAGCGTCCTTTGAGTCCTGGTGCCTGCGCTTTCCACGCGAGGAGGTGACACAAAAAGATATTCTTGTCCGACATTATTGCGATGCTGAGGCGTAAGAGCGGCATCGTGCAGCTTCTTTGAGACCAAAGCGTGTTAACCCGTTTTGCGCTCGTGCGTCCTCCCGTCCTTCGCTTGTTTAACGCTCTGGCGTAGTAGGTCCATCATGTCGATCACCTTGCCTTCGCGTTTCGGGCGCGGTAATTCGGCGACGGGTTCCACGTCCTTCGTTTGGCCCGCTTTGACCTTCTTTTCAATGAGCTCGAGTAGATCGTCGTGATATTCGTCGCGGTACTTCTCCGGTTGCCACTCTGCAATCATCGTTTCCACCAGCTGTTCGGCCATTTTTATCTCTTGACTCGATATATCGCCTTTCTTTCCGTTGGTCTGCGGCAGGTCGAGCTGGGAAGGATCACGCAACTCGTGAGGATAGCGCAAAGTGTTCAGTACCAGCAGCGGTCCCTGGCTTATCAGCGCGGCCAAATGCTGGCGCGTGCGCAAGACGACTTTGGCGATGCCTACTTTGCCGGTTTTTTTGAGCACCTCGCGCAACAACGCATAGGCGCGTCGGCCGTTTTTGAGCGGTTCGAGGTAATAAGGTGTGTCATAATAAAGCGAGCTGATCGCTCCGGCATCGACGAAATCCGTGATGGCGATCGACTGACTCGCTTCGACATTGGCTTTCTTGAAATCATCATCGGTGAGCGCGACGTATTCGCCTTTCTTGTATTGATAGCCCTTGACGATCTGATCCCAGGTGACTTCCTTTCCGGTCGTTTCGTTGACTCGCCGGTAGCGGACCCGGGAAAAGTCACGCTTGTCGAGCAGATCGAAGTCCAGCCTGTTCGACGTCTGCGCCGGGTAGAGACCGACCGCTATGTTGACCAGCCCAAAATCGATGCTGCCTTTCCAGATCGGGCGTGATCGTGACTTTTGCTTGGGTTTTGCTGCTGCTTTGGATTTACCTGATTTTCGACTCGCCATGAGACGCTTGCCGTTCACGCTTGCGTCGCGGATGGAGCCGAGTTAACGTGCGTCGCGGCCAAGATCTTACGACGATCAGCTCGTGCCAACGGCGTTCTTATTTTAGGTTGCGGATTGCGGGTTCGACAGGGTTCTTGTTCTTTGGGTTTAACCTTTACGGTCATGCCCTTGGGCTGGCGCAGCGGACGTGCTGTCCCGTTTTTTTTCTTATTGCGCTGGCGCCGGCCAGTTGCCATCGTTAGCGGCGGCTGATCGTCGCGTCGGTATATTGCGCTGGCAGCACAGCTATCTCGGGCACCATAGCGGCACCGTGCTGACGTGAACGCGGAAGGATGTCGCTCTTGGAAACGATGCCGACGAGTTGTTTGTTTCGATCGAGCACCGGCAATCGGTCGATCTGATAGGCATCCATGACGATCGCTGCGTGCTCGATATCCTGGTCTTCAAAACAATAGGTCAAATCTCGAGTCATGATCTCACCGACTTGTGTCAGCAAAGCGTCGTGGCCCTCGGCAGCCATACGCAACGCAATGTCGCGAATGGTGATGATGCCGGTCAAAACCGCACCGTCACAAACGGGAAGCACCGCAACATTGAGGTCGCGCATTTTCATGGCGGCTTCTTTGACCCCTGTATCGTGCGATACCACCTCTACGTACCGGCTCATAAGATCTCTTACCTGCATCGAATTTGTCTCCTCGGCAGGTAGGCGCGCAAAGCACGTGCCACCACTCGCGGAACGACTGAAGGATTGTAAAGGCCAGCGCCCGGCCAGAGCGATTCCGATTTGGGACAACACTGCAGCAGCTTTGACTCAGGACCGGGACATCCAAATAGTGATTAAACGATGCGTCAATAAGCTAGGCTAGCTACCTTGAATTCGAGTGATGGTTACGGTATGCGCAATCAATTTGCCGGTTTGGCAGGGTCGAAGAGTAGGAAACAACACCCTTTTTGTACATTGGCCTGAGAATTGAAGGTAAGATCCGAAGGTATACAATCAAACTCAGCCCCTCTGGAAACATTCCTATTGTCGTCACCTTGGGAACTACGATTCAAGAGCGGCTGAACCAGATGTTCTATAATTGGAACAGTCCATGCGGGGCATGTCTCATTTTTGGGACAGACTGAAGGAGGACCCAAATTGAACGGTGCAATCCTTATTGCTGAGGATCACGAAGTAGCCCGCAAGAGCATTCAGCAATACTTACAGCAGGAGGGCTATCGAGTCGAAGAGGCTGCCGACGGTGATGCGGCCATCGAAGCGGTCAACAACTCCGATTTTGATCTCGTCATCACCGATCTGAAAATGCCGGAGGCGAGCGGCCTGGATGTTTTGAAGCACGTCCGCGAAGTTTCTCCTAACACCTTGGTGATCGTCACTACGGCTTTCGGTTCGGTGGAGAGTGCGATTGAGGCCTTACGTTTGGGTGCCCAAGACTATGTGATCAAGCCGATCATTTTTGAAGATCTATTGAGCAAGGTTCGCCACGTCATGGAATACAAGCGGCTCGCTTGGGAAATCCAGATGCTGCGGCGCGAACTGTCAAGTTTGACGCCGGCATTTTCGGACTTGGTCGGAC
>JAICHC010000212.1 GCA_025922795.1 Candidatus Binatia bacterium
CCTGCACCGCCAGGGTGTCGCTCAACCCTTCGAGAGTGGGATACAGGTCCTCTTCGAGTAGCTCCGAGTAAGCCACCCAGGAACCTTCGAGCACGTGCGGTTTCGCTCCGCGGGTGTACTTCGCCATAATCCGGATCGCTTCTTTCTTGTTGGTCTTGAAGAAGTGCACCGCGTCGGCCATCGCCTTCACCATCTTGTCAACGGTTGCGGGACGCTCGCGGATCATCTTTCCGGACGTGACCGTGCAGCTAAATTGGAAGGGAATCTGGAGCTTGGCCATGTCGATGATCAGCTTCATGCCGGCGCTTTCCCCTTGGATTTTTCCCGGCTCGGTCACCATCGTAAAATCAGTTTGCCCGTTGATCACCGCCGCGACCCGCGCCGGTGAACCGCCGACCATAACGGCTTTGATATCTTTGTACTCAATGCCGAATTTACGGAGAGCCAGACGTACGGCAAAATCGGCGGACGTGCCGGGGATATGAGTGGCGAGAGTTCGCCCCTTGAGGTCTTCCGGCGATTTAATACTCGGCTTGCCGATGATGTAATAGGGCAGCGTGTTGACCAGGCTGTCGATGATCACGACATCGCCTCCGGCCAATTTGCCATTGATCGCGGATGTGCCCACAGCGCCGGTAAATTCCAGGTCACCGGCGACCAAACTTTGGATGCCCCGGGTGCTGCCGTTGATAAATATCAGCTCCACGTCCAGTCCGTGTTTCTTGTAGAAACCCGCTTCTTTGGCGATCCAGTAAGGCGCGGACGACCCGGGCGAGTCCGAGATATAGGCCATGTGAACTCGGTCATCGGCCCGCGCCGGCGTGAGCGGAACGAGTGGCAGCGCGGCAAGAATCAAGGCGACAATGGCCTGGCCGAATGTAAATGTTTTAAGCATGGGGCCTCCTTTGCGGCTATGTCGATCTCACGAACTCAGCATCCTCGGCTCCGGAATCGCTCGCTACTCACCGCGCAAAACATAGGTTCTGCGTCCTGCTCTGCCGACATTCACGTCCCTGAGCATCACCACATGGCTTTCGAAGCGCGCCAGGATCGTGTACCCGCCCGGCGGCAATTGAACGTACAGCCATGGGGCGCCCAGTGAGATTTTCTCGACCTGGCGGCCATTGTTCGCGCCGATAATTACAAAGTCCGGCGTCGTGAGGGTGCCGGCGCGGCGCGCGAAAACGATTTTCAGGTTGTAGAGATGACCGGCCCGCTCGATGACGCGTTGCTCGTCGAAGCTGGTACCGCCGTTCAAGTAGGCATATCCGGAGGCGGTCTTGCCGCGAATCAAAGTGGCTTCCGGAAAGTCCCGCGTAAGAGCGGGAAGGAAGCCGGGTAGAAGCATCAGACCCAAAAGCGCCGCAAGTCGGGCTGGCAGCTTCGAGGGGCGAAAAAACGTGACCGTAAATCTTGTCGTCATCATTGTTTTCGCCGCGGTCAAAGCCTCGATGCTTCTATACTGATCCGCCCGGCGGCGCCGGGGGGGCCTGGTGCAATTGCTTTTGGAGTTGCCGGCGCGTCATAATTTGCGTGCCTTCAATCGGATGTTCGAGCAGTTGTCGGAGAAATCGGTTGGTTTGTTTGCCCAGTCGATCCACCAGAATAATGATCTCCATTGAGCCGTTAAGATCGCGCAGATTGAAAATCGTCTCGGCGACGTTGATCAAGGATCCTCTCGAAACCACCACGGTCGTATCGAAGATATCGTGACGCGCACGATTGAGTGCGGCCTCGTTGTCATCCGCCTTGACCACGCGGCAGCCGGCGGCTTGCAACCGTTTTTCGAGAATCTGATTCTTGTCGATGCCGACCAACATGATCTTCCCACTTCTGGGATGGGCGTTGTTTTCCGCCGACATTGCTACTCACTCAATCAGCGCTGGAATGGTAGCTTCGCGTTATCTCCACCCGAATGGGAAGAGGCACGCAACTCAAAGCGCGGCTCCGGCAACTCCCGCTTCCGTTGGTAGATATCAGACTCGCCAACGGGTGACGGGCGCTTTTCGACTAGAGCCAAATTCTCAAGATTGTTCTTGTCGTGTCTCCCTCTTAACTAGCGCTCGCTGCATTTCGCTCTGGGCATGGGATTGGGTCGCGGTCAGATACACACGCGATTGTGTTTCACGCGATATTGGTAGCGGAGAGGCTCGCGGATCCGTTTGCGCGGGTTCTTTTGCGATTCATGTGTAACCCGCCACTGCATCAAGCCGAGCCGCAGGTAGTTTGGATTGATGTTTAGGACTTCGCAGATCTGCTCGAAGGAATACGGCCAAGAACTGTCCCGGCTGGAAATCCATGCTTCAGCTTCGCCAAAGAGATTGCGGCGCCGGCGGCCCGTGGCACCGAGGTACTTCTGAAAGCACTCTATCGCATCCGTTAAAACGGCGAACATAAGCTTCTCTTCCGGCCCGAAATGCGATTTTTCGCGGAACACTTTGAAGTATTGATGCGAGGACAAGATATCCGGCTCGAAATACGAACTCACCGGAATCGACCGTTCGTGCGCCACGACGTTATTCATTGGATTCCTCCCGAATGCAGCCGGGAGCAAGATTGGAACCACCGGAGAATTAGAATGAAGATACGGTAACTTAGAGTAAACGAATCACCCGATGAAAGCGCCGTTTAGGGGAATGGTAACGGATTTTCACACTGCAAAGATGCGCGACGCCGGCCGTGTGCTCATTTTTCACATAGCCACTGTAGGCCACGAATTCACGCGGCGCAAAAGACTTTGCGTTTCAGTGGTTTAGACTTTGGCGAGGATTACCTTAATGCGCAGAATGTGCACACTAGGTTAAGTCGTGTTTCTTGATCTTGTTGTAAAGAGCGCGCCGGCTAATGCCCAGGATACTTGCCGCGAGCTTCTTATTGCCGCCGACGTGGGTGAGAGTTATGCGGATAAGTTCCTTTTCAACCGAATCAAGAGACGCTCCTACACGGAAGGAGCAGGTCGACTCGCCTCCGGCGTCGCTAGAGGCTACCGTATCGCGGATGCGCTCTGGGATGAACTCAGGTTTAAGCTCCTTGCCATCGAGCATCAAGAGCGCGGTTTGGATCACGTTCTTGAGTTCCCGGACATTGCCAGGCCAGGGATAACGTCTCAGCAGACGATACGTCTCAGGTGAAACTCGTTCGATTTCCTTGCCGTAAACGGCGGCGAAATGCGAAAGAAAATGGTCAGTTAGCACCGTAATCGCGCCCGGCGGCCGCTCGCGGAGTGGCGGCACCCTGATATGAAAAACATTGAGACGATAAAACAGATCTTCGCGGAAGCGTTTGTCGGTGACATTTTTTTCCAGGTCTTCGTTGGTCGCGGCGATGATACGGACGTCAACGCCGATGTTCTTGATCCCGCCAACTCGGCGAAAGGATTTCTCCTCCAAAACACGCAGTAAGCTGATCTGGGTTTTCTCGTCCATGGTAGCTATTTCATCGAGAAAGACCGTGCCGCCGTCCGCCTGCTCGAAGATTCCCGGACGTGAGTCTTGCGCGCCGGTAAATGCGCCCCGTTCATGACCGAACAGTTCGCTGGCGATCAGCTCGCGGGCTACAGCCCCGGTATTTACCGGGATGTAAGGCTTTTCCTTTCGCCGGCTCCGTTTGTGGATCGCCGCCGCGACCAAATCTTTCCCTGTACCCGTTTCACCCGTTATCAAAACTGGAATCTCAACTGCAGCGGCTTCGATGATTCGACGAATGACCGCCCGCATCGGCAGACTGATCGCGATGATCCCTTCAAATTCAATCGGCAGCGGGATTCCGGGAGTGTCTATCGTGCGCTTTTCCATATAAACGCGTCGTCCGGCATTATTCATCGCAGATCGTCAGTCCATGGTTCCCACGCGCGGGACCATGCCTTTATTTTGGCCTTAGCGCAAGAGACGAATCCTAAGTTTTTACACCCGAATTACCTGCCAACGCCGAGATCTCACGCGGATAACGGCTAACGCTGAAAGCTGACAGGAAGCAAAACCGCCTAAATTGGTAAACCATTTTGAAAGCAGTAGACGTGAATGGACGCGGCAGGTGTCACGAGCGAGCAGCGCTTCCGCCAGGCTCGCAGTTTCGTGATTCTTGCGATGCAGACCGTCGGGGCCTTCCCCGCTTCAGACCAATTGATGTCTTTTTAGCTTGTTATAAAGCGCCCGGCGGCTGATCCCGAGAACATGTGCCGCCAGCTTTTTATTGCCGTGGAAGCGCAGAAGTGTTTTGTGGATGAGTTCCTTCTCTACGAAATCGAGCGTGGCGCCGATACGGAAGGAACATGCGGCATCGTTGCCGTTGTTGCCGTCGCTGACGGCATCACGTATTCGTTGTGGGATGAAATCAGGCGTGAGATCTCTGCCGTCCATCATCAGAATTGCCGTCTGAATGACATTTTTAAGCTCGCGCACGTTGCCCGGCCACGGATATTTCCTCAGCAGCCGGTAAGTTTCGGGCACAACTCGATCGACTTCCTTGTTGTACACGGCGGCAAAACGCGACAGAAAATGATCCGTCAGCACGCTGATGGCGGCGCGTCGCTCGCGCAGCGGCGGGACGCTGATGTGAAAAACATTTAAACGATAGAACACATCTTCACGGAATCGTTTCTGAGCGACGCTCTTCTCGAGGTTTTCGTTGGTCGCCGCGATGATCCTCACGTCGGTCGCAATATTACGAACGCCGCCGACGCGCCGGAACGTTTTCTCCTCCAAAACTCGCAGCAAGCTGACTTGAGTCTTTTCGTCCATGGTGGCGATCTCATCCAAGAAGACCGTGCCGCCGTCCGCCTGCTCGAAGATTCCCGGGCGTGAGTCTTGCGCGCCGGTAAATGCGCCTCGTTCATGGCCGAAGATCTCGCTGGCAATCAGTTCCGGCGCCATCGCGCCCATATTGACGGCAACATAGGGCCGGCTCGCACGCCCACTCCGCTTGTGGATCGCCGCCGCGACAAGATCTTTACCGGTGCCCGTCTCTCCGGTAATCAGAACCGGAATTTCGACGGCCGCCGCATCGACAATCCGCCGAATTACCGCGCGCATGGGCAAGCTGACGGCGATGATTCCTTCGAACTCGATAGGCAAGCTCACCTCGCCCAAGCGCGACTTACTCGCTTCGTCGCCAAGCTCGAACGGTAAGTGACTCTCTACCAGCGACATCAAATCATCGTCATTGAGCGGCTGCTCTCTGATGCAAACATTGCCGGCGCGAATCGCCGCGACATGACTCTGTTGTGGAGCGGTGAGCACAATGGTTTTGGTCCCGACGGCTTGCTCTGCAAGCCGCATAACTTTCTTGCAGATTTCCGGCTGTGTGGTCTGATCTGCCGAGGCATTCCATATGATCAAGTCGAACTTGTGATTCGCCAGCTTGCCCATTGCAGCGTCTATACACGACATCGATTTCACTTTAACGTCGACTGCCAGCTGGCACTGCAGCAACGCGTGCGTGCGACCTTCTTTCTCGACGACAAGTACTCGAACCATGGTCACTCTCAGTAGGAAAAACGTTGATCAAACGACTAGCCGTACTCGGCTGGTGTACTCTTTAAGTCGTAGGTCGTCAACACTAAATTACCTTCGTTTCACGAAAAATGTACTTAACCAGTGTTCCAGCGCGTCACTAGAACGATTTCTCGATGTTAAGCAAGATTATCTAAGCCGTTGTTTTATTGGATCTTTTTGTAATGTCTCGACCAAAATAACTGACCGAGCGCTTTTTACAGGTGCTACCGGGGGTTTGACTACGACTTTAGAAGTATTTTAGGCTGGGAGAGAGGGCCTATTC
>JAICHC010000213.1 GCA_025922795.1 Candidatus Binatia bacterium
GGCGACTATGTCTGCAATTTTTCGATGTATGTGATGCTGGATCACATTCGCTGCAATGGGTTAGACATCCCCTACGGTTTCATCCACATCCCGCACGATGGTGACGAAAAGAAAGCCGCCGGATGGATAAAGCAAATATTGGCCAGCTGCAACACGCAACGGCGAATTCACAACCCTGCACTTTCCCATCGAAAGTGCGCTCGGTAGAAACCGCCAGCTCATAAGGGCAGGTATCGGAACTCGCCCTTACATCCTTACATGGGGGCGTAGCCGGGCTAGCTAGCTAGGTTGCTGTCAGCTCGTCAACCGCTTGAGTGCTTCGCGGTATTTTTCCTGGGTTTTGTTGACGATTTCCGCAGGGAGCTCGGGTGGCCGGGACTTCATGTCCCAGGGTAGATTGACGAGGTAATCGCGCACGAACTGCTTGTCGAAGCTGTCGGGTGTTTTACCGGGCTTGTATCCGTCCATCGGCCAAAAGCGGGAGGAGTCGGGCGTCAGGACTTCGTCAATGAGAATGACCTCGTCGTCTTCGATGCCGAATTCGAACTTGGTGTCGGCGATGATCATGCCTTTGGTCTCGGCGATGGCGCGCGCGCGGCTGTAGATTGCGATGGTCGCATCGCGCATTCTTGCGGCCCTTTTTTTGCCGATTTTATTAACCATGTCATCGAACGTGATGTTAACATCGTGGGCGCCGACCGGCGCCTTGGTCGAAGGAGTGAAGATCGGCTCTTCCAATCGTGAAGCTTCCACCAATCCCGGGGGCAGTGGAATGCCGCATACGGCGCCGGTCCGCTGATAGTCCTTCCAGCCCGAGCCGGCAAGATAGCCGCGGACGATGCACTCGACCGGCGCCGGTAGGCTTTTTTTCACCAGCATGGTGCGGCCTTCGAGCTTGGCCCTGTGCGGCTGGCAGGCAGAGGGGAATTGATCGACATCGGTCGTGATCAAATGATGAGAGATGAGATCCTTGATCACGTCGAACCAGTAGACTGACAATGCCGTGAGGATCTTACCCTTGTCCGGGATCAAGGTCGGGAGAACAACGTCAAACGCCGAAATGCGGTCGCTGGCGACCAATAAAAGCTTGTCGCCCAAATCGTAAATGTCGCGAACCTTGCCGCGATTGAACAGCTTCAAGCCGGATAATGTTTCTTCAGTCATGGCGCTACCATAAGTGTCCTGTCGCAGAACTTCGGAGATAATTTGAAGGCTTTTTGCCGCCATGCCGGCGGAGGCCGGCATCCAAGTTTATCAAACTTCCTGGATTCCGGGTCGCGCTAGCTATCGCCAGCTTGCCCGGAATGACGGCGAATTGTTCAACTGATTTTAGAACGACGCTCTACAGCAGTTGCTTCACTTCGGCTTCGTTAAAGCCGGTCAGTTTTTTCTTGCCTTTGATGATCACCGGCCGCTTCAGCAAGTTCGGGTCCCTGAGCATGAGCTTGATGGCTTCCTCCTTCGACGGCGGCTTCTGCTTCATGTTCTTCTCTCTGTACAGCGGCGTCCGGGTATTCAGAAAAGGCTCGATGGGATCGTCGCCGATGATGCCCCGCAATTCGTTTTCGCTAAGCGGCTGCTTGCCGTACTCGCGCTCGTCGAAGACGGCTTTTTTTGATTGCAAGAAACTTCTTGCTTTCCGACAAGTCGTTCACGTCCCCTTGTAGATGAATTGGATTCTGTCGGCCATCAATCGTCCTCTTATTTGAAGAACTTCGCGACTCGCTCGAACGCGGCCGGTTCGATCTCATTGCGCACAGGCCACTCAGCCTTCGATTTCAACGGTATGGTCGCGTCGATAATCGCGACGGTGTCGCCCAACCAGCCGCGGAAGCTCTGCACTTCGCGGATGATCTCGATGTCCTTGTCCCAGTGAACTCGCGTGGCCACGGCCCACATGACTTCCCGTTCATTGAAGACGTCGATATCCTCGTCGACAATCACCGCCAGTTTCAGGTTCGGCATTTCGACGAAAGCCTGCATGCCGGCTTTATTCGGCTCGTTTTCAAACTCCTTCTTAATCGAGATGTAGCAGATGCAACGGCCGCATCCCGAAGCGGGAAGATGAATCCCCCGGATGCCCGGAACGTTTTTCTTGATGACGTTGTAAGTGCTGCCTTCTTTGGGGATGCTGCCGAGATTCCAGTGGTCCATATGGCCGGGCCAGAAGTCTTCGACGATGCCGCCGCGCCGGTGTGTGATGGCGGTAATTTCGATGACCGGAACGTCCATTTTGGGCTGAGCGTAGCCGAGGATTTCACCGAAGGGGTTTTGTGGTTGGCGCACGCCAGGGAGAATCTCACCTTCGATAATCACCTCGGCGTCCGCCGGCACCAAAAAGTTGTCGCCCCAGGTCGTCGATGGGGTCAGCCGCAGCGGTTCTTTCAGGAACGCCGATGCGGTGAGATAGTCGTTATTGCCCATCGGCGTCATGGCGCAAGAGGAAAGATAGAAGGCCGGATGGTGTCCTAAAATCACGATCACGGGCGCGCGCAGATTTTTGTCCTCGTACTCGCAAGCCATCGCCTCGAGGTGATGATGCTTATGCGCCGAGAAACTCATGTGTTTCGGATCGTGGAATTTATTTTTTGTGAAGGTGATATCATAGAAGTCGGCGTTGAGCCCCTTCATTGCGCACGTCATGGTGTGATAAGGACCGGCGTCGCCTTTCTGGTGCATGGGCATCGGCAGCATCCTCAGATCGGCCTTATCGCCCGTCAGGACAACTTCCTTGACCGGCGCTTTTTCGGGAGCGACCACTTCAAAGCTGCCTTTTTGCTGTTCCAGCCTGGCCACTTCGAGACTCACTTCCATGGGAGATTTTATGTCGCCCATATCGAGGGAGTCGGCGACGTACTGGCGCGTGACCCATGGATTGTAAAACATCGGGAACTCGGATTTTTTGCCGTTGAGCGCGGGCACGTTCTCGAAGAGAACCATCTTGGGCTCATTACGCACGTCGAGGTGCTTCAAATACGCGACGGTCTCATAATTGTTGGCGTCGATGAAATTGCTCTCGCGGATGACGGAGCCTTCTCGTTTGGCTCCTTCCTGGGCGATGAAGCTCGGCAGATCCTTAGGCATGGGATTCTCCTCTAACGATAGCAGTGATCACGGATATTCGTCATTAATTATGCGAATCCCCAGTGGAGTGCAAGCGAGCCTAGCTTCGGATCAGCGCCTTCAGCGCGCTGAGCTTGTGGCTCAATCCGGAGTGACAAAGCAGATTGAGCAGATGACGCACCTGCCGGGCTTTCTTGGCGGTCGCGGGATACCAGTGAAACTCCGCCTTGAGGCCGAATCGGTCGACGAGGACCGTTTTCTGATGGCAAAATTTGCGGATGCCTTCGGCGCCGTGCCGGTAACCGAACCCGCTGTCCTTGCGCCCCCCCGTGGTCGCGTCGATGACGAGAAAAGTTACGAGGGTGTCGTTGATACAGACCGAACCGCTCTGCAGTTCGTTGGCGATATGCCGGGCCGTGACCGAGTCTCGGCTAAAGACGCTGGCGCTCAAGCCGTAACACGAATCATTTGCCAAGCGCAGCGCTTCGTCGGCATCGCGCACCTTAATGAGAGGAATAACCGGCCCAAAGGTTTCTTCAGTCATCACGCGCATGGAAGGATCGACGTCAATCAGCACCGTCGGTTCGTAATAGAAGCCCGGTAGACTGTCGTTACGTCGGCCGCCGGTGAGCGCCTCGGCGCCGCGCGCGAGCGCATCATCGACCTGGGCGGCGACTTTTTTTAGTTGTTCTCCCGACGTCAGGCAGCCGATGTCGACCTCGTTTTCGCTTGCGCCTTGCCGGATGGCACGCACTCGCGCGACGACCTGTTCGACAAACGGTTGGTAGACCCCGGCTTCAACGTAAACACGCTCGATCGATGTGCAACTTTGGCCGCAGTTCATCAGTGCGCCCCAGACGCACGCCGCCGCGGCGCGTTCGAGATCGGCGTCCTTCAAAACGATCATGGGATCTTTGCCGCCGAGCTCGAGCGAAACTGGTATCAACCGTTCCGCAGCCCTGCGCATCACACGCTTGCCGGTCTCAACGCTGCCGGTGAAGGCAATCATATCCGCGCAATCGATCAGTGCCTCTCCGGTGGCGCCGTAACCTGGTACCACCTGAAAGAGATCCTCAGGGAGCCCGGCTTGGGTAGCAATTTCCGCGCCGAAGAGGGCCGACAGAGGCGTCAGCTCCGACGGTTTGATCACGACCGCGTTGCCGGCCATGATGGCCGGCAGGGCTTCGCCCAAAGTCATCACGAGTGGAAAATTCCATGGGCTGATGATGCCGACGACTCCCCGCGGCGTGTAGGTCGAGATGACTTTTTTCGGTTTCAGCAGGGGAAAGTCGGGGCGGATTTTTTTCGCCCGCAGATAACGCGCGCTTTTTTTCGCCCACGCGCCGATCGCGTCGCAAAGATAGAACAGCTCGTTGCCGTAAACCTCCGCGCGCGGCCGGCCGGTTTCGGCCGTCAAAATATCGGCGAGCTTGTCGCCGTCATCGAGCAGCAGATCGCGCAGCCGGTAAAGTACTTTTGCGCGCTCAGCAAAGCTCGTTTGTTGCCAGGCCATCTGAGCGCGGCGCGCGCGCTCGACCGCCGCAGCGACATCACGGGGCGAGGCAACCGGCACTTCCGCAAGGGTTTCCAGCGTGGCAGGGTTACGGACGATGATTGAAGCGAGGCTCACAGGCTCTTTGCCGTTAACGACAGGTCGTGCCAATTGACCGAGAGTTTTCCATGTCACTCTAGACCATGGTCTGGCCGCCGCAGATATTCATCGCTTGTCCGGTGATACCGCGAGCGGCGTCCGACGCGATATAGCATACGAACTCCGCGATTTCATCGGCCTCAAGAAAACGCTTGATCGGGACTGCGTCAACGGCCTGGGCTTTAAACTGCTCCGGCATGATCCCCAAGTGTGCGGCGGTCTCGTTGATTCCCAAGCTCGCCATCTCCGTGTCCACCCAGCCGGGACAGATCGTATTGACGGTGATGCCCCGGCTGACAACTTCCAAAGCGAGCGCGCGGGTAAAGCCGATCATGCCGTGCTTGGTTGTGCAGTAGGCCGCGTAGCCTGGCACGCCGAATTTTCCGAGCACCGATGAGATATTGATGATTCTGCCGCCGGCTTGATCCGGCATATGTTTTAAGACCGACTTGGTGACGAGATAAAGCCCGTTTAAGTTCGTGTTGATGATATCGTACCACTTGGAATCGTCGATGTCGTCGATCAGGCTGAGCCCCGAAATCCCGGCGTTGTTCACCAAAATGTGCACGGCTCCCCAGGTCGCAACAACCGTACTGACAGCGCGCTCGACATCGGCCTTGTTTCGCACATCCATGGCGATCGGCAGCACGGCCAAAGAGAGTTTTTTAAATTCAGCGGCGGCCTGTTCAAGCTTGGCCAGAGTGCGGGAAGCGATGGCCACTTTCGCACCATTTTGGGCCAACTTTAGTGCTATCGCCTTGCCGATTCCGCTGCCCCCACCGGTTACTAGAGCTACTTGCATATTCTCTATTATCCTTAAGATAAGATCGATAACCTATCGTTCCATAAAACAAATCCACATGATACTTTCGGTTATGGGAGGGTCCTGCGACCGCCTCAATTCGCGCCGGGCTAAATGGTCTCGTAATTGCTCGGTTGAGTACTTCCAAAGTCAATAATTTCAAAACTTCCACAAGCTCTTATATTAGAATCACCTCGTATAAACCAGGAGATCACACATATGGATATCACAC
>JAICHC010000214.1 GCA_025922795.1 Candidatus Binatia bacterium
CAAGGCGCCCACTTCGGCGGTATCGATCCGATAATTTCTTGCGGATCGCGCTTGCTTGCCGCCAGCATGCGCTCGACACGCTCCACCGTAGGCGGCACGATCGGCAGACCATCGCTTAGTTTTTCTTGGCAGAACCAGTCGTTGACCGCTTCCCAGCTGTCTTCAACCTCGATGAAGGGTGAGGTGAGATGTGTCATTGAAAGACCCGCCAATAGAGTTCCTCAAAGAATAACTGAGGACGAGCCGCTTTTTCTCCTTCTTAACCTCCTTCCCCCTTGCGGGGAAGGATTGAGGTAGGGGGTGTTTTTCAAGGTATCGAGTATTTGTTCCACGACACCGTCAATATTGTTCAGTACGTCGTGATTCCAAAATCGTAGGATAACGAATCCTTGATTCCGCAGCCAATCATCCCGCTTCTTGTCGTAAGCATTGCGATCGGCGTGCTGGCCGCCATCAAGCTCGACGATCAATCGTCTCTCCAAGCAGACGAAATCGACGATGTAGCCTCCTAACGGCTGCTGACGGCGAAATTTGCGACCGTCCACTTGCCAGAAGCGAAGTTTTTGCCAGAGCAATCGCTCCGCGTCGGTTGGATTTTTGCGCAATTGTCTGGCTCGTGAGCGGCTTTGATCCATACCCCCTATCCTGACCTTTCCCCGCAAGGGGGAAAGGAATCGGCGCTAGTGTGAAGCTAAGAAATTGGTTCCGTTGAGTGCGGGCACTTGGTGAGAGCACGTCATATAAACTCCTACCCTCCCAACATCAGCGTCTTTCCAACCAATTCAACCGCCCCTGCGGCATCCGCCCGATGCTCCCCTGGCCGTGCGCCGCCGCTTGGGTGGTGCGGAATTTCCACCAAGGGGAGCTTCGCCAAGCCGAAAAATTGTGCCTGGGTGCGCGCCAGTTCCATGAAAATCGACTGACACAAGGTCACCGTCGGCTTTCCCCGCTTTTGCAACTCTATGGCGTCGTAGACACTCCACGACGTGCACGACCCTCAAGCGCCCAATCCCGTGATCACCGCATCACAACGGCGGGCGAATTCGTCCATGATTACTTTCGGCGCGGCCTGCATGTGCGTCGGCTTGGTCTTGAAAAGAACTTCTCTCACGTTGAGTTTTTGCTCGATTAGCTTGGCCAGCTCCTGAAACATCGTTGTGGAGTTGGCCTGGCCGTTATCGATGATGCCGATGACTTTCTCTGCCAACGTATCGAGTCCCGCGACGAGCGCGCGGTCGATTGGGTTAACCGCCGCTCGAGGATCGAGAAATTTGATGGTCCCCATCGTTCTCCCTCACGAACCGCGCAGCTTGCTTCGTGGTCATCATCTATATCGAAATGATGATCGCCTGCAACCTCGGTCGGCTCTTTTGCTTGACAGACCTACCCATTCCCCTATTAAGTAGGACAAAAAATCGGAAGATTGAATCCTCGATCGTGGAATCGCCGGTTACTGGAAAAAAAATCAGGGTCGGGATGGCCGGGATCGGCGTCGGCGCTGCGGAAATTCTCCCCGCGATGGAGCAAATGGCGGAGTTTGAATTGGTCGCCGCCGCCGACGTCAATCCGCGCGTGCTGGAAACCTTTCGCCGGCGTTACGGCGCCAAGACTTACGATAGCGTCGAAACAATGTGCGCCGATCCGGACGTCGAAGCCGTCTGGGTATCCACGCCGAACCGATTCCACGCGCCTCATACGATCATCGCGGCCAATGCCGGTAAGCACGTGGTCGTCGAAAAGCCCATGGCGCTCTCGCTGCAGGAAGCGGAAAACATGATCGAAGCCTCGATCAAAAACAAAATTAAGCTACTGTGCGGCCACACCCAGAGCTTCGGCCCGCATATCCGAACGATGCGTAAGATCATCCGCTCCGGCGCGCTGGGCCCGCTCTGCGCGCTCCATGTCTGGGCATACACGGATTGGATGTTGCGCCCGCGCACTACGGAGGAATTGGATATCGATCAAGGCGGTGGCGTGCCCTACCGCCAGGGGCCGCATCAGATCGACACGCTGCGCTTGCTCGCTGGCGGCTTGGTGCGCAGCGTGCGCGGTTCTGTCGGCCAATGGTTCAAGGGCCGGCCGATCCCGGGCTACTATTCGGCGTTTTTAGAATTCGAAAACGGCACGCCGGCAACTTTGATGCACAACGGCTACGGTTACTTTCTCGCGTCGGAGTTGGTGCCTTGGGGCGGGCAGAACAGCCGCTACAGCGAAGCCGAACGCGCCGCGATCCGCCGTTCGTTGCTGGATGGCACGCGCAAGGAAAGCGCCGACAAGGATGACATGCGCATCGGGGGCAGCCGCGAGAGCGAGATCCGAGACCGCAGCAAGCCCAAGCCCTGGCTTCCCAACGATCTCGGCATTCTCGTGGCCAGCTGCGAGCGAGGCGACATCCGCCAGTCGCAATACGGCTTGTTCGTGCACAGCGATGACGGCATCCAAGACGTGCCGCTGGAGGGCGGCGGCGGACCGTCGCGCCGCGGCGAGCTTATGGAGCTTTACCATGCCGTCGTGCTGGATAAACCGATTCGCCACAACGGCCCGTGGGGGATGGCGACTCTGGAAGTCTGCCTGGCGATCATGCACTCGGCCAAAGAAAGAAAGGAAGTTTTCTTAAAGCATCAAGTACCGGCGCCTGAGGAAGACTGACTTCGCCGTTTCCGGTTCTATTTTTCAGTTCCTCGTCAGCCGAAACCTGAATTACTAAGTTCGTTAGTTAGTAGACATGCTGGGACGAAGGGGCGAATCGTGGAAAGCGCAGGCACCAGGACTCAAAGGACGCTTTCGCACCCACGCCCAAAATTAAGCACTCGGGGCGTGGATCGGGTGGTGGCCGATGACCCACAGACGCTTTGCCTGGGCTTGGAACGAGTCGTCCCTTTGTGTCCAACAAACCCTGTTGTCTAGATACTTATGAACTCCTTAATAGATAATAGGAACAATTCACCCCGCGATACGGAGGATAGATGCACAACGGATATAAGGTCGTCGACGTTCACGGACATATGACCACACCGGCGCCGTTTCGCCAGTTTCTCGCCGAAACCGTCGCGCAGAATACGCCGGGGCGCAAGCTCGAAATGACCGACGAGCAATTGGAGAACGCGCAGCAACGCCATCTGAAATTTATGGATGATCGCAATATCGACATCCAGCTCATCGGCCCGCGGCCGATCGCCATGTGGCACTGGATGCGGCCCTTCCTGCAAGATTTTTGGTGCCGCACGGTCAACGATGTGATCGCGCGCATTGTCAAGCTTCACCCGGACCGTTTCCGCGGCATGGCGCAATTGCCGCAGAGTAAGGAGAAAGACACACGCCATTGTGCCACCGAGTTGGAGCGATGCGTCAAAGAATTGGGCTTCGTCGGCGCTTACTTGAATCCCGATCCCGCCGGCGACAAGCAGGCGCCCGGCGTCCATGAAGAGTACTGGTCTCCGCTCTATGAGAGGGCGGTCGAATTGGACGTGCCGCTGATGGTACATCCGTCGATCACCTATGATCGCCGCCTCGAAATTATCCCGTCCAACTACCAAATGAACAACTACCTTGAAGAGTTCGTTGCCATGCAGCTCTACTCGCATAGCCATGTGTTCAAGGTATTTCCCCAGTTAAAAATCGTGATCTGCCACTGTGGGGGCGGCTTGAATCGCTTCATCCCCACGGACAAGCACGTTGGCCAGGGCGATTTCAGCAAGAATCTATTTTACGACTGCTGCTGTTACGATGAGCACTACCTCGAAGCCGCCATCAAACAGCGCGGCGTCGACCAGATGCTCTTCGGCACCGAATCACCCGGCTCCGGCGGCGCTGTGCGGCCGGACACCGGCAAGCCGTCCGACGATCTGATTCCGGTGATCGACAGCCTAGGATTCTTGAGCGCCGAGGATAAATTGAAAATCTTCCAGAAAAACCCCTTGAAGGTGTTCACGAAGGTAAAGATTTAGCCGCCCGGAGAAATAGATTTTGCACTGCTTTCTTTTGAATACCGTTGTGAGGCGAAGCCGAAGGATCTGCGGTTTCTGCCAAAGGAGGGCCTTCGCCTTTGGCTCAGGGCGAAGGGAAAAATAGGGATTACGCAGCAGTAAACCTCGGAGAAAAAATGGCATACAAATTCGTTGGCAAAGCGGTCCCGCGGTTAGAGGGAGCCGAAAAAGTATCAGGCAAACTGCGTTACGCGGCGGACTTCGAAATCCCCGGATCTCTCTGCGCCAGGATTTTGCGCTCCCACTTGCCGCACGCCCGCATCGTCGCGATCGACACGTCCATGGCGGTGCAGCTGCCCGGCGTACACGCCGTCATCACCGCCGCCGATCTACCCCCTGTGATGGTTGGCTTGCGCATGAAAGACATGCCGCCCCTCGCGCGCGAGCGCGTGCGCTACGTCGGCGAACCGGTCGCCGCGGTGGCCGCCGACAGTGCGGAGACCGCCGACGAAGCGCTCAGCTTGATCGAGGTGAAATACGAGGAAATGCCCTTTGTCACCGATCCCGTCGAGGCGATTCGACCTGGCGCCCCGGTGCTGCACGATCATCCGGCGCAATATAAGAATGCCCCGGAGCGCGCTACCGAGCTGCCCAATATCCAATCCTACGGCCAGTGGAGTAACGGCGATCTCGAAGCGGGCTTCAAAAACGCCGCGCGAATTTTCGAGCATACGTTTCGCACCCCGTTGGGCTTCCACGGCTACATCGAACCCCAGGCCTGCACCGTACAGGTGCACCACGACGGCCGTGTCGAAATCTGGGCTTCGAACAAGGCGCCCTTCACCTTACGCGATCGCTTCGCGCGCGATCTCAATCTCGATCCGGCAAAAGTTAAAGTTCATATCCTTCCGGTCGGCGGCGACTTCGGTGGCAAGACTTCGGTCGTCGAAGCGCCGGTCTGTTACTTTCTGGCGGAGCGGACCCACCGGCCGGTGCGGATGGTGCTCGACTATACTGAAGAACTGACGGCGGTCTCGCACCGCCATCCCGCCGTGATTAGCCTTCGCACAGGCGTAGACAGCGACGGCAAGCTCTGTGCCTTGCATGCGCGCGCCGTCTTCGGCGGCGGTGGTTATGCCGCCCTTAAAGCCAACGCCGAAGTCACGGTTCAGGGACCTCGCAGGGTCGCCAGCTACTATCGGATTCCGGCGATTCAGGTGGAAACGATTTGTGCCTACACGAATCAGGTGCCGTGCACCCAAACGCGCACTCCGGGAAGTCCGCAAACGACTTTCGCAATGGAATCGCAGATCGACATCATCGCGCGCGAGCTGGGCATGGATCCCGTCGAGTTTCGCATGAAGAACCTGCTCAACGATGGCGAGGCGACGCCTTTCGGCCAGAAACTAAAAGGCATCGTCGTCAAGGATACTCTGCAAAAAGCGCTCGATGCTGCCGGATGGAGACGACCGAAGCCGAAAAACACCGGCCGCGGCGTCGCCGTTTACGAGCGGCCCTCGGGCGCCGGAAAATCCGGTGCGGCGATCACAATCGAGTCGAACGGTGGCGTCATCGTCGACCTGGGGGTTCCCGATGTCGGCCCGGGCATTCACACCGTTGTCCAGCAAATCGTCAGCGAGGTGCTCGACCTACCGCGGGAGCGCGTCGGCGTTCGCGTCGAAGACACCGATAGTTCGCCGTACGACTCGGGAACCGGCGGCAGCAAATCGACCAACAGCGTCGGTACCGCCGCTTATCAAGCCGTGTCCGAGATCAAAGAGAAAATACTCGCGCTGGCGGCCGGGA
>JAICHC010000215.1 GCA_025922795.1 Candidatus Binatia bacterium
ATGAAGCCGATCTGATCGTAGCAATCGGCAGTCGAATGAACCAGCAAACTACGGGAAGTTTTGCTTTTCCCAAGCCAGGCCAACCGTTCATTCAAATTTACCCCGACGAGCAGACGATCGGCCAGAACCTGCGTCCCGACTTCGCTATCGTTGCCGATGCCAAAACTGCGCTGGCCGCAGCTGTTAAATTGCCCGCCTCTCGACCGAACGAGAGCCGCGCAGGCTGGGTCGCGGAACATCACGCCGCGCAAAAGCGCTACGCTACGCCGTGCGAACGCCCGACCCGACGGGTGTCGATGGAGCGGGTAATGGCGGATCTCAAAGCTGCGCTGCCGCTGGATGCGATCACGACGACGGATGCGGGCAGTTTCGGACAGTGGCAGCAGCGCTACTTGGAATTCGATCACGCGGATTCCTATATCTCTCCGACTCTCGGCTGCATGGGGCCGGGTGTTCCATCGGCGGTAGCGGCGAAGCTCGCGCACCCGGAGAGGCTCGTCGTCGCTCACGCCGGTGACGGCGGATTTCTCATGACCGGCCAGGAAATGGCTACGGCAAAGCAGTACGGCGCAAACATCATTGTCATCGTTTACAACAATGAAGGATACAACTCGATTCGCATGCACCAGGAAGCGCAGTACCCGGGGCGCCAGTATGGCAACGATCTCAAGAACCGGATTTTGCCGCAATCGGTTCGGCGTACGGCGCATTGGGATTAAAGGTGAATCGTGATGAAGAGTTTTTACCGGCTTTCAGGCAGGCGATGGCGGCTAAGAATTTGGCTTTAATCGAGGTCATGACCGATTTTGAATTTGTCACCCCGAACGCGACGCTGTCGGAACTCTCGGGAAAGCCGTTACAGGGAGGCGATTAGTTGCGGCAGCGGGCAGCAACTGTGCGGTTAACGTGGCCGCGCGCAGGGATCATGGGCACGGCATGATGTGCCATAACGATCTTTCAATTGATCGAGAAGCGTACTAAGAATTTGTCAGTCACTTGAACCTGAGGAGAACGCGCGTGGGAATTATTGATGCAGATACTCATATCGACGAGACCGATGACACGTGGGAGTACATGCAAGACGCCGATCTACCATTTAAGCCGACGACCGCCTATCCGTCGAATCCTGACCCGAAGCTGCCGCCCGCACGCTACTGGGTGATCGATGGGAAGCGCCAGGTTCGTTTTGTTCGCAGCGACAAAGACTCAGGCACCACCGTTGAAACGCGCGAGCTGTTGGACGTCAAAGCGCGACTCAGGCACATGGATGAGCTGGGCACGGATATCCAGGTGATCTATCCCACGCTATTTCTGATGGAGGCAACGGAAAAACCCGAGATTAATGCGGCGTTACGGCGCAGTTACAATCGTTGGCTGGGAGACCGGTGCGCTCAATCCGGCGGTAGGCTACGATGGGTGTGCATGCCGCCGCTGCAGAGCATGGACGCGGCCTTGGCGGAAATACGTTGGTCTAAAGAACATGGCGCTTGCGGAGTCTTGAAGAAAGGCGACCGGGAAGCGGGAAAGTATCCGGCCGACTCGTACTTCGATCCGTTCTATGCCGAAGCCGAAAAGCTCGATTTACCGATCTGCATTCACACCGGCTCCGGCGTGCCGGATTTCTCGCCGGCCCGGGAATTTTCCCACGGCCAATTCATGCGCACCAAGGCGGCCGCGATCAACGGCGTGATCGGACTCATCCTGCACAAAGTTCCGGCCAAGTTTTCCAAGCTGCGCTTTGGCTGCATCGAAGCGGGTTCCATGTGGACGCCGTTTGTCGCCTACGATCTGCGCCGCCAACAGTTCCGCCAACAGGGCCGCGAGAGTACCGGCGTGTTGGGCGTGCCGAAACTCGAACTTGCCTCCAACCTTTTCAAGGAAAACCGGATGTATGTTACCTGCCAGGTCGACGAAGATCTTCCCTATATTCTTCAATGTGTCGGTGAAGATAACCTGATGGTCGGGTCGGATTACACTCACCGCGATCCGTCGATGGAGCTCGAGTTCCGCAGAGAGCTGCAAACGCGCGCGGAGAATGGCGAGATTCCTCAGGCGGCGGTGCAAAAAATTGTCTACGACAACCCGAAAAGATTTTACGGGCTGTAGGATCCTTGCGCGCTGAGACGGTATCGCAATGCTGATTCATCGGGGGGAGTCAGATAAACTCGTGTTATTTCCGATTTTCGAAAATGCAGGTTCTGAGACATTCCGTGCTCGGGTAAGGAGCAACTTCCATTTTTAGGAGGAGGCGAATGATTATTCTGAGTCCCGAAGGAAAGGCGCAGGCAACGGCGGCGCGAGTGGCCGGCCTACCCCGGTTTGGCGATTTGCACGGCAAGATTATCGGATTACTCGATAACAGCAAGCCGAATGCCGACAAGCTGGGTGAGCGCTTCGAACAATTGCTTCGTGAAAAGTACGGCGTGGCTGGGGTCGTGAAGCGGCGCAAGCTTACGGCGCAGCAGGGCGCGCCCAAGCAATATCTCGACGAGCTGGCGTCCCAGGCCGACTTCGTTCTGAGCGGTCTCGGCGATTGAGGCTCGTGCACGTCGTGGAGTGTCCACGACTCCATCGAAATTCAAAAACGCGGCCGGTTCGCCGTAACCGTGATCACACATGCTTTTGAAGCTCTCGCCAAATCCGAGCGGGAGGCTTTCGGCGTGCCGGATCACCCCGTGCTGATCGTGCAGCATCCCATCGGCACCGTAAAGCAGGAAGAGGTCAATAGACGAGCCGATGCGGCATTCGAAAAGCTGGTTGAGATCTTGCTCGATCCGCAGCAGAAGAAGGCCGCTGTCGGCTAATCCTGGCGGCGCGTCGCATGATTTGCGACGAACCCCGTCTCCCGCTTCAACCTGAGGCTGATCCGCCGCGGAGGATCGGAGAGCGAGAGAGCACGACCGACGGTGCGGATGTCCCACCCATAGCCGCCTAACGAAGGGTTACACGATGACACCTATCTCTATGCAAGCAGAACGGATCGAAGTCGAAGATGATCTCTGGGCGGTGCAGTCGTTTTTCGACGAAAGAGGATGGAGCGATGGGCTTCCAATCATTCCGCCGACGGAAATCCGGGTCGAACAGATACTTGCAGCGGTCAAGCGCGAGCCCGAGGAGGTGATCGGGCTGGTGCCGCCGCGTTGGGCGCCGGCTACGATTGAAAAAGTCGCCATTAACGCGGTGATGGCCGGCTGTAAACCCGAGTACATGCCGGTGCTCATTGCAGCGATTGAAGCGCTCACCGATCCCAAGCTCAATCTTTATGCACTGCAGGCGACCACGGGGGGGCCGGCGGTCATGTTGATCATCAATGGGCCGGTGCGCAATCAAATCGGAATCAACGGCGGCTCGAATGCGCTCGGCGAGGGGTTTCGCGCTAACGCGACCATCGGCCGCTGCGTTCGTTTGGTCCAGCGCAATATCGGCGGTTCGTATCCCGGCACCACTTGCAAAGCGACCCTGGGTTGGCCGGGAAAGTATTCGATCTGCATTGGCGAGAACGAGGAAGCGAGCCCCTGGGAACCGCTCCATGTCGAGCGCGGCTTCGAGAGGGAAGACAGCACGGTGACAGCGATCAGCGCGGACGGTTCGGTGCGCGCGTCCGATCTCGACAGCACAAAGGCTGTGGGGATTCTGAGCAATTTCGCCCAGCGCATGGAAGGACCGTCGGGACCGGAGGCGGTCATGGTGATTTGCCCGGAGCACGCCAGGATCATCGCCGGTGACGGCTTCAGCAAGACCGACGTGAAAAAGTTTATCTGGGAGCGCGCGGCGTATCGCATGAAAGACTTGCCGGAGGAAACTTTTGCTCAACGCGCCAAGCGCCGGCCCGATCTAGATCTGACGCGCGAAAGTGTCATTCCGATTACCGACAAGCCTGACGATATTCTCGTCGTCATTGCCGGCGGCGACGGTTCGCAATCGCAATACATCCATGTCTGGGGACAGAGCACGCCCGAGGGCGGTTCGACGCGGTCGGTGACGAAATTGATCCAAGACTGAGACTTCAAACCGTCCAAGCCGGCTAAACCGCTCGAGGTGATCTCGCTCGGGAGCAGTAAGATCTTTTGTTCACAAATTCCGGCGGCGATACACTCACATTCGTTCGTTAGATTCTTCCCGATACAATCCGAACGCGCGTAAAATCGGCTCGTCATGCATGGAGAAGAGAATTGCTTCGGCCGTCGCCGACGTGTTTGCATGTTCGTGCCATGCCCACAAGGGCACAATGAACGTGTCGCCTTTCTGCCACTGGAAAGGCTCGCCGTTGATGAGCGTCGTGCCGCTGCCGCGGAAGGCATGATAGATACTCGTGCTGGTGTGGCGGTGGGACCGGGTCTTTTCGTTCGGTCGGAGCATTTGCACTCGGCATGACATCGTCGGCAAGGTTGCCGCGCCGGTTGCCGGATTGACAAATTCGAGCGCGGCTCCGTCAAAGATGTCGCCGGGCGTGCGCGCTAATCGTTGCAGCGCGGCATCGGTATCACGCCAGTGATAGTGCAGCAAGGGCGGAGCTTCCGGCTTGGCGCTATCGAGCGGTCGGGTCATGCCGTAAAAGACCGCCGGATCGATAGTCTCGCGTACCGGCAAGCGGCCCGACTCGTACGGATCGAAAGAGATTTGATGCAGCGCCTGAATGAAAGGAACGTCGAGTCCGTCGATCCAAACCATGTTTTCAGCACCCTCATGGGCGTGCTCGTGCCAGCAACCATGCGGCGTGAGAATGAGATCGCCGTCTTCCATGACCATCTTTTGACCGTCGACGTTGGTATAAGCGCCACGGCCCTGCAGGATAAAGCGAAACGCGGCCATGGTGTGGCGATGCGCCGGCGCGACTTCGCCGGGTTGAATCAATTGAAATGACAGTAAGATCGTGTGGCGGGTCATCTCACTGTCAGCCATGCCGGGATTGACCAAGCGAATCACCCGCCGTTCCACGCTGCCGCTGGCGACCGAAATTTTCTCTTTCGCTTGAACTAAGCTGTCGTAGATGTCGTGCCACTTCCAAAGATGCGGCTTGACCCGCGTCTTCGGATCAGAGGGCCGCTCGGCGTGATCAACGTTCCATAGTCCGGACAGCCAACGGGGCCGGAGCATATCGTTTAGCTGTTCGATTTCTTTGGACGGTTGCATGTAGCCTCCGCGCTAAGTTGGTTCAAACGTTTAAGTAGTTCAAGCCGTTTCTCGGATCATAAACCCGGTTCGGTTCGGACGTTTTGAACGAATTAAACGTCTTGAACGGAGCGAAGCGGTTGAACCCGCCGTTTTCCCCTACGGGAAACGTCGATACACTCCGTCATAAAAATTTCCGATCATCTGCACGGCGATCTTGCCGCAATATTCCAGCGGCCAGCCGGCGCGCTCGTTGCCGTAACCTTCCTGGAGCGCGACTTCGAGGATCGCCTGATTCGTGCCGCCATGTTCTTCGTCGAGATCGGCTTCTTCGTGAATACGAAAATATTTCATAGCGTCTTTGTCGACGCCGTATTTGGGCAAGCTCTGCTGAAAATCGCGCGAGATGAAACCGAAGATCTCCTCTTCCATATGCACGGCGAAACATTCGGCAAGCGGGATATCAATCCAAGAACGAACGAAAAAATCGACCAGGCCGCGGGCTTCCGGAATGAGCTCGCACTCGATCATCTCGTCTGCGGACACGCCTAGTGCGTTCCCCAAGATCGGCAGCATGCGCGCGTGGCCGCCGATCGCCGGTGTTGTG
>JAICHC010000216.1 GCA_025922795.1 Candidatus Binatia bacterium
AAGACAGCGGGTTCTTGGCGGCGGCACGAAAAAAGGTACGGTGAGAAATGCGGGCATGCGAGGCTTTAGTCCGAAGCCAAGAATTGGAGTGTTGGAGTATTGGAATTTTGGAGTATCGGTCTTGAACCCACCACTCCGTCACTCCATTACTCCCAATGAGGCGATTGAGCGCAACCAAGCCTATGAGTCTTTTTCAGCAGCCTGCTAGTCTAGGACGCTTGGCTCGGCGTCAGTTTATTCTTGCCCAATCGGCGAAAATCGCCCCACAGATCGAATAGACCCAAACCGACCACCAGCAGCGTAAAAATCTGTTGAAAAATGATCAACACATAAGTTAAGCCGCGCAAAAACCGCGGTACGTTGTTCTTGTGAAAAAAAAAGGCGATCACCGCCAACCCTTGAGCGAAGTAGCACGCTCCGATCACCACCAGGAGATTCATCGCAAGCGCGCGCAGCCCCGCAAACCCGGGAACGAAGAGAACAAACCCGCTGGCGATAAGTCCCCACACCAGCGGCTCCGGAGTTTTCCACTCGCGCAAGAACGGCAGCGAAAACCAATGTTCGCGCCGCTCGGGAAAACGCCGGCCGACATAAAGGATGTTAATCAACACGACCAGGGCAAAACTCAAAAAGAGCAAGGCCGGCAACAGCCGCAACATCATCTCGATGATCTGTGGCGCCTGCTCCTTGAGCAACTCCAGACTTTCCTGCGAAAGGCCCATTTTTTCTTGCACGCGCACAGCGGACTCAAGTTGTTGAGTCAGACTGGTACGCAGGTCGGCGTACATCATCGCCCAGGACCCATAAAAATAGAGCGACAAACCGGCCGCCATCGTGAGCATCACGCCAGAGATGCTCACGACCAAATATTCGATCACCCGAAGCCGGCCCAACAGAGCGAGCAACAGCCCAGCCATGACGGCGAATAGGCCATAAATAAAAGCAATTTCCTGGCCGGCAAGAATCATGAACAGCAGTAAAGCGACGCCCAACACAGTCAATCCGCCGCCGATGCCGAACTTAAAACCGAACCAGAGCACGGGCTGGGCGACGAACGGCAACAGAATCACGCCCAAAGGCGGCAGGCTGATGCCGCTCATGAATAGAAACATGCTCGCAGCCAAAGCTAAACAGAACTTGCTCGTGACTTCTAACCGCGGCATGAGAATCGATCAGCGAAAAACGTTAGTTTTTGGCAGTAGTGAAGGGGAGCAGAGCCACGCTGCGCGCGCGCTTGACGGCGGTCGTCAGCAAGCGCTGATGGCGGGCGCAGTTTCCGGTGATCCGGCTCGGCGTCATCTTGCCTCGTTCGGTGACAAATTGAGAGATCATTCTGAGATCTTTGTAGTCGATGCGCAGCGTTTTGTCTGCGCAAAAACGGCACACCTTGCGCCGAAACATCGGCCGGCGACGCGGGCCTCCTTTGTCGTCATCCGATCTCTCCCGGCTAGGCCGCGGGCCTCGATCCATCTGTGCCATTAATTGAAATACCTCTTTCTCGGAGTTTCGCTATCCTTATTTTACCGGGGTGAACGATCGTTTTTACCCAGCAACGTTAGTATGCCAGGCGCCAATCAGGCCGGAGGCTCGACTTTTGCGCTGTCCGCTCCCGGCGCCGGCCGCGGCTCTTCGCTGTGTGGCGCCCGGGCGGCCGCAAGCGGGTTGGTCGCGACGTTCTCCTCATCGGCCCGCACGGTCATATAACGCAGTATGCCGTCGGTCAACTTTAAATTGCGTTCAAGCTCCTCGACCGCCCGACCGGTAGCACGATATCTGAGTAGGGTGTAATACCCGCGGTTCTGTTTTTCGATGCGATACGCCAGATCACGGACGCCCCACTCATCGACCTGCGGAGCCGAAACTCCCTGTCCTTCAAGAACCTTACTGAACTTCTCGACGAATTCCTTCATTCGCAACCCCTTTTCCGGATGAACCACGAAAAGGGTTTCATATAAAGTCACCTTGTTTTCCCTCCACAATAAGTTGTCCTCTCTAACATAGACCCTGGGCGTTTACAATGAAAGGTACCGGATCAGCTCGCTCGATTGTAGTCTGCCATCGCGCGATCGACTCCGTTCCGAACCAGGCACTTGACTGACTCCACACCCCGATCCACGATCTCGCTTAATTGCTCTGACTCCGCGGCGTTAAAGGGTTCGAGTACGTACTGAGCCGGGTCCGCGCCTTCAGGGGGTCGTCCAATACCCACGCGCACTCGGCAAAAACGCGCGCCTGTCAGACTTTCCGTAATTGATGCTAGACCGCGGTGACCGCCGGGACTGCCGCTGGGCCGGATGCGAATGCGGCCGAAGGGCAAGTCCAAATCATCGTTGATCACCACCAGAGCGTCTGTGGCAAGGCCAAATTCTCCCAGCAGGCCTGCGATCACTGAACCGCTTCGATTCATATAGGTCTGCGGTTTGGCCAGAACGATCTTTTCTCCTTCGAGGGTACCCGAGCCGATCAGCGCGTCGTGAAGTTCTTTGTCCAGCGCTATGCCGAGTTGCGCCGCAAGTCGGTCGACGATCAGAAACCCTAAATTGTGCCGCGTCGCCTCGTACCGCTTGCCGGGGTTGCCTAGACCGACGATCAGTTTCACCGATCAATTTCCGCAAAGCCCGCGCAGCGCCGCTGATTAGGATTCGCTCTCTTTCGCTGGTTCCGGCGCCACGGGCACGGCTTCCGCTCCCTCCACCGGCTCGGCGGCCGCAGCTGGAGCCTCTTCAACCGTCGGCGGCACGACCGCGACCAGGGGGAAATTCGACTCGAAAACCGCGGTCACGTCAGCCGGCATCGTCAGCTCTTCGACATGGACGGAATCACCGATATCCAGAGCGCTGACATCGACGTCAAAGTAGGCCGGAATATCCAAAGGCAAACACTCGACTTCGATCTCGCGCACGATCGGTTGCAAAATTCCGCCGCGCACGACGCCCGCCGCCTTGCCGACAAAATGCAGTGGTACGTTGACTGTAATCTTGGCCGTAAGATCGACCTCATAGAGATCGGCGTGAATGACGTCGCCGCTGATCGGGTGGTACTGCATGTCCTTGACCAGCGCCACCTTATCGGCGAGCGCGGTTGATTCCGATTTCAATCGTACCAGGTGCGAACCTTCCGAACCGGCGACTCGGGTTGAAAACTCTCGCTTGTCCAATTCCAGTGGCATGGACGAAGTTTTCGGTCCATAGAGAATGCCCGGAATCTTTCCGTTGCGGAGCAAGCGCTTGGCGTCGCGTTTGCGCTTCTTCTCACGAGCAGCAGCTCGTATCTCTAGCGTCTCCAAGGAAACCTACCTCCTGCTAAACAAATAATGAGCTGATCGATTCTTCCTCATGGGTGCGCCGGATCGCCTCGGCGATCAAGTGAGCGACCGATAAGGTCTTAATTTTTCTGCAGCCCTGCGCCTGCGGGCCGAGCGGGATCGTGTTGGTCACAATCAATTCTTCGAGCGGCGAATCTTCGATCCGCTTGATCGCCGGGCCGGACAGCACCGGATGCGTGCAACAACCGAGGATTCGTCTCGCGCCCTCCTGTTTGAGCGCTTCCGCGGCCAGCGTCAACGTGCCGGCGGTGTCGATCATATCGTCGACGAGGATCGCGATATGATCGCGCACGTCGCCGATGATGTTCATTTCGGCGACCACGTTGGGGGCGACGCGACGTTTATCGATGATCGCGAGCGACGCATCCAAGCGGGTCGCGATCGCCCGCGCGCGCTCCACGCCGCCGGCATCGGGAGAAACGATCGTGACTTCGTTGTGATTCAATTGTTTTCTCAAATATTCCAGCAGCACCGGCGTAGCGTAGACGTTATCGACTGGAATATCGAAAAACCCCTGAATCTGCCCCGAATGAAGATCCATCGTCAGCACGCGTGACGCGCCCGCGGTCGTGATCAGGTCGGCAACCAGCTTGGCGCTGATCGGCACGCGCGGGATGACCTTTCGATCCTGGCGCGCGTAGCCGTAATACGGGATGACCGCTGTGATGCGCATCGCGGAGGCGCGTTTGAACGCATCCAACATCAGCAAAAGCTCCATGAGATTGTTGTTTCCCGGCGCCGAGGTCGACTGTAATACAAACACATCCGCGCCGCGGACATTCTCTTTGATCTCGACCTTGCTTTCGCCGTCGCTGAAGGTTTCCACCACGGCTTTGCCCAAGGATAATTTAAGATGCTGGCTGATCGCGGCCGCCAAGGGAGGGTTGGAGTTACCGGCGAATAGTTTCAGTTCGGCCATGGTATCGGCGCTTGTTCGTATCAAAGTTTATGCAATTACCGGCATGGGCAGCCCTAGTCGATGAAGCCCTTTCTACTCGCCCGAACCGGCCCTGTCAATTCGAGAAAACAACGAGCGCCGTTCGATCTTGAACGGCGCCATTTGCAACCCAATCAAATTTTGGAAGTATGCGCCAGGTCAAAACTGGCTGGGCGGGAAGGATTCGAACCTTCGATACCGGATCCAAAGTCCGGGGCCTTACCGCTTGGCGACCGCCCATCCCCAAACTCCTCTAAGAGAAGTTCGTCCGGCCGCGCGGAATCTCGGTTCAGACGCCCTCGAGCCCTTTAGCGCTTCCGCCCTCGGCAAGAACCTTCTGATATTCCGCGATGATTTTCTCTTCGATCATCCTTCGCGTCTCGTTGTTGATCGGATGAGCGATGTCTTTATAGGTTCCGTCTTTGCGCTTCTTACTGGGCATCGAGACAAAATACCCAGTGGCACCATGGATGATTTTCAGATCCCGGATCACAAAGCAATGATCGAGGGTGATCGTGACATAAGCCCTTAGTTTATCTTCATCGACAGGAAAGACCCTAACCTCGGTAACCTGCATAGGGACCCCCACTTGTGACGAGCCAGTTGTGTTGCTCGCGGTTACTATAAGGCTTTTGAAGCTTGATCGCTTAACTTAACACATGTACCAAAAACGCTCGGGCCCCCTCCTCTTTCCGCAACCGCTCGAACGCGGTAAGTGCCGCTTGCTTCGAAGCAAAAATACCGAACACTGATGAACCGCTACCTGACATTAAAACCCGGGGAGCGCCCTCGCGCAATAGCTTTTGCTTCAAAAGGCCGATCTCAGGATACCGATCGAGGGTCACACTTTCTAGATCGTTTTCCAGCAGGCTCGAAAGCTGGTCGAAACTCTTCAGCGAAGTCGCAATGCTAGTATTTGCAATAGGTTTTGTCAACTTTGCGGCAAGGTTACCATAAACCCAGGCGGTGGACACCGGGAAGCCGGGATAGATAATCACCGACCAGATGCGCGGCAGCTCGCCCAGTGGGCTAAGTCGCTCGCCAATGCCACGCGCCCGCGCCGGTCGTGCTCGGATGAAAAACGGCACATCCGCGCCCAACGACAGCGCGATTTTTTCCAGCTTGGGAAACGACAGGCGCAGTTTGAACAGCCGATTCAAACCCACCAGCGTTGCCGCCGCATCCGTGCTCGCGCCGCCCAAACCGGCGCCGAGCGGAATGCTCTTGCGTATGTGAATATGAACGGCCGGCACCCCGCGCCGGTTCTTCAGAATCAGTTGCGCGGCGCGATAGACGAGATTTTCTTCGCCCGCCGGCACGGCGGGATCATCGCAGGTGATCTTGATCAACTCATCGGCGGTTTTTTCCTGTGTCGGAGCGATACGCAATTTATGAATCTCGATCTCATCGTAGAGCGACACGGGTACCATGATCGTG
>JAICHC010000217.1 GCA_025922795.1 Candidatus Binatia bacterium
ATCATTCGCGATCTGACGGATCTCGCCGTCAACATGGTCAAGGAAGAAGAGAAGCAAAAGGTCGAAATCAAAGCACGTGAAGTCGCTGAAGAGCGCGTGCTGGACTTGCTCTTGCCGGCGAGCTCGGCCGGAGAGGCTGACGGCGAGGCGGTCGACGCGGCGCGCCTGCAATCGACCCGGGAAAAGCTCAAGCGCATGCTCCGTGAAGGAAAGATGGACGACCGCTTCGTCGAGGTCGAGATCAGCCAGTCGGCGATGCCGATGATCGAAGTGCTGACTCCCCAGGGCATGGAAGGCATGGAATTCAATCTTAAAGAAATGTTTTCCAACATGCTGCCTAAGAAAACCAAGAAGAAGACGGTTAAGATTCCCGAAGCTTTGGACATCTTGACCCAGGAGGAAGCCAGCCGGCTGATTGACATGGATAAAGTGACCGGCGAAGCGGTGCGCCGGGTCGAGCAGTCGGGCATCGTGTTTCTCGATGAGATCGACAAGATCGCCGGGCGCGAATCGGTCGGGGGTCCGGATGTCTCGCGTCAGGGCGTGCAGCGCGACCTATTGCCGATCGTCGAAGGCTCGACGGTCAATACCAAGTACGGCATGGTGAAAACCGATCATATTCTTTTCGTCGCTTCCGGCGCGTTTCACAGCGCCAAGCCATCGGATCTGATTCCCGAGTTTCAAGGGCGGTTCCCGATACGCGTCGAGTTGAGCTCGCTCACCAAAGAGGACTTCGTGCGCATCTTGACCGAGCCTAAGAATGCCTTGATCCGGCAGTATGAAGCTTTGCTCGAAACCGAGGGCGTGCATCTTAAATTCGCCGCCGATGCCGTGCATGAAATCGCGCTGGTTGCCTCCGACGTCAATGAGCGGACCGAAAACATCGGCGCGCGCCGCCTGCATACGATTCTCGAGCGGCTGCTCGACGATATTTCCTTCTCAGCGCCCGAAATGCGCGGCAAGGAGGTGGCGATCGATGCCGCCTACGTGCGCGAGCGCCTGCTGCCGATCTTGAAGAATGAAGACTTGTCGCGCTATATCCTCTAGCAGACAGGTATAGAAAAGAGTCTAATGCTTCCGGCGCTCAACAGTTTCGGTCCGAGATAGACGATTGGAGTAGGAGTGGTGGAGTGATGGGTTAAGACCCGATACTCGAATACTCCCGTATTCCAACACTCCATTTCCCACGACCACCCATGGATAACTTTATCGGTAAAGCCGAGGTGTTGATGGAAGCGCTGCCCTATTTCCAGCGCTTTTACGGCAAGACCTTCGTGATTAAATACGGCGGCCACGCGATGGAGAACGAGGAGCTCAAGACGAGCTTCGCGCAGGACATCGTCTTGCTGAAATACGTCGGTATCAACCCGGTCGTAGTGCACGGCGGCGGGCCGCAGATCGACTCGGTGCTCGACCGGATGGGCATCACCAGCCGCTACATTCGCGGCATGCGCGTGACCGACCAGGAAACTCTCGACATTGTCGAAATGGTCCTGGTCGGCAAAGTCAACAAGGAAATCGTCACTCTGATCAATCAGCACGGCGGCATGGCCGTCGGCTTGAGCGGCAAGGACGGCGGGCTCATCTTGGCGAAAAAAATGAACGTGACGGTCGCGTCAGCCAACGGCGAGCCGCCCGAAATCATCGATCTTGGCATGGTCGGCGAGATTATCGGCATCAGCCCGCTGGTCATCGAGTCGCTTGACGAGAACAAATTCATTCCCGTGATTGCGCCGGTCGGGGTCGGTAAGAACGGCGAAACCTACAATATCAATGCTGATCTGGTGGCCGGCGAAATCGCCGAAGCGTTGCATGCCGAGAAGTTGATTCTCATGACCGACGTCCAAGGGGTGAAAGACAAACGAGGCGAGTTGATGAGCACGCTTAAGGAAAACCAGGCGCGCAAGATGATCCAAGACGGTGTCGTTGGATCGGGCATGATTCCCAAAGTCGAGTGTTGCATCAATGCGCTCAAAGGAGGCGTGGAGAAAACCCACATCATCGACGGCCGGGTGAAACACGCCGTGCTGCTGGAGATTTTTACCAAAGAGGGGGTGGGGACGGAGGTGGTGCGAAAGTGATGAAAAACCGCGATGTCGCCGCGTTAACTGAAAAATATGTTGCTAAAACTTACGCCCGGGCGCCGATTGCGCTGATCAAAGGCAAGGGCACGAAAGTTTGGGACGCCAACGGCAAGGAGTACCTCGATTTCCTCGCCGGCATCGCGGTCAACGCCCTAGGCCATTGTCATCCCACGATCGTCAAAGCGATCAAGCAACAGGCGCAAAAGCTGCTTCACGTCTCCAACCTTTATCACACGCAGCCGCAATCCGAGCTGGCGCGCGAGCTGTGTCGCCATTCGTTCGCCGACCGCGCGTTTTTCTGCAACAGCGGCGCCGAAGCAAACGAAGCGGCGATCAAGCTGGCGCGCCGCTACGGTGCGGAAAAATTGGGCGGCAAGTACGAGATTCTCTCCACTCATAATTCGTTTCACGGGCGCACCTTGGCAACGCTCACCGCAACCGGCCAGGAAAAGATCCGCGCCGGTTACGATCCGCTGCCCGTCGGATTTCGCCAGGTTCCCTATAACGACCTGGGCGCCACCGAGGCGGCGATCGATGGGCAGAAAACCGTCGCGATCCTGGTCGAACCGATTCAAGCCGAGGGCGGCGTCGTCGTCGCCAACGAAATTTATATGCTCGGCCTGCGCGAGTTGTGCGATCAGCGCGGCTTGTTGCTGATTTTCGATGAGGTCCAAACCGGCATGGGCCGCACGGGGAAACTCTTCGGCTACGAGCATTTCGGTGTAAAGCCGGACATCATGACCTTGGCGAAAGCGTTGGGAGGCGGTTTGCCGCTCGGCGCGATGCTGGCGAGCGACGAAGTCGCGAGTAGTTTTGGCCCGGGCAGCCACGCATCGACCTTCGGGGGTAATCCCGTGTCGTGCGCCGCGGGTCTGGCGGTAATGGAAGCGCTGATCAAAGGCGGCGTGCTCAAGAATTGCGTGCAAATGGGCAAGTACTTGGTCAAATCGCTCGAGGCGCTGAAGAAGCGGTTTCCATTCATTCGTGAGATTCGTGGTAAGGGACTGCTGATCGGTGTCGAACTAACGATCGACGGCGGTAAGATCGCTGAAGCTTGCATGCAAAACGGTTTGCTGCTCAATTGCACGGCCTCCAAAGTTTTGCGCTTTGCACCGCCGCTGACGATCACCAAGCGCGAAATCGATCGAGCCGTGGCGATCGTAGCAGCGGTTTTGGCCCGCCAGGAATACCCCGCCGTTAAATCCTAGCGAAGGATATTTGCAATCCTTGGCAACGAAGATGGGGAAAAGTCTCTCTCTCGCGCGCAATTCGGAGTGTAAGAAACTAGGATGAGCAAACGCGACCTTTTGAGCTTCAATGATCTGAGCCGGCGCGAATTCGAGGATATTTTAGCTCTGGCGCGGGAGCTCAAGCAAAAACAAAAGCAGGGTGTAGCGCATCCAATTTTGGCTGGCCAGGGGCTCGGAATGCTGTTCGAGAAGCCCAGCCTGAGAACCCGCGTGACGTTCGAAGCCGGAATGGTTCAGTTAGGCGGCTATGCGGTTTTCCTGTCACCGAGTGAAGTCCAGATGGGCGTGCGCGAGACGCCGGTCGATTGTGCGCGGAGTCTGAGCCGGTGGGTGGATCTAATTGTCGTGCGCACGTTCGCCCAGGCGACGTTGGAGGAAATGGCCCGTTTTGCCTCCGTACCGGTGATCAACGCGCTTACGGATCTCTACCATCCGTGCCAAGTCTTGGCCGATTGCATGACGCTCCAGGAGCACAAGGGAAATTTGCAGCGGCTCAAAGTTGCTTTCATCGGCGACGGCAACAATATGGTGCATTCGTGGATGGAGGCCGCAGCAAAGATCCCGTTTTCCTTCGTCGTGGCCTGTCCCAAAGGCTATGAGCCGAACAAGGAGATCGAAGCGAGAGCGAAAAAAAACGGCGCGCACATTACCGTGACTCATTCAGTCAAAGAAGCGTTGCGCGGCGCAGATGCGGTCTACACCGATGTATGGACCAGTATGGGGCAGGAGTGGGATGCGGCGGCGCGGCTTAAAGCTTTTCAAAGTTACCAGGTCAATAGTCGAGCCGTCGCAATGGCAAAGAAGGATGCGGTCGTCATGCATTGTTTGCCGGCTCACCGCGGGCAGGAAATTACCGACGAGGTCATGGAAAGTTCGCAATGCGTCGCATTCGATCAGGCCGAAAATAGACTGCACGTGCAAAAGGCCGTGATGGTGTGGCTGCTCAAAGGATTGGATAGTTCAAAGGTTCAAAAGTTCAAAGGTTCAAAGAAAGAAACGGGAAGCAGAGACTCCAACTCGAAAAGATGAACGTCAAGAAGATTGTTCTGGCCTATTCGGGCGGCTTGGATACCTCGGTCATTTTGCGCTGGCTCAAAGAACAGTACGGCTGCGACGTGATCGCGTTTTGCGCCGACTTGGGTCAGGGAGAAGATCTGCGGGCCGTCAAACAAAAGGCGCTCGAAACCGGCGCCAGCAAGGTTGTGATCGGCGATTTGCGCGAAGAGTTCGTCAGCGACTACGTCTTTCCGATGCTGCGTGCCAACGCGGTCTATGAGGGCTCTTATTTGCTCGGGACTTCAATCGCCCGCCCGCTGATCGCCAAGGGACAGATCGATGTCGCAGTCAAAGAAAAAGCCGATGCGGTGTCGCACGGCGCCACCGGCAAGGGCAACGATCAAGTACGCTTTGAGCTGACCTATTATGCGCTCAAGCCCGACATCAAAGTCATCGCGCCGTGGCGGCTGTGGGATCTCAATGCACGGTCGACTTTGATCGATTACGCGCGCAAGCATGGCATTGCCGTGCCGGTAACCAAGTCCAAACCGTACAGCACGGATCGTAATCTGTTTCACATCAGTTATGAGGGCGGCATTTTGGAAGATCCGTGGAAAGAACCGCCCTCGGATATGTTCGTCTGGTGCCGGCCGGTAGAAGAGGCGCCGAATCGTCCCGAATATATCGAGATCGATTACCTGCGCGGCAATCCGGTGGCACTCAACGACCGCAAGTTATCGCCGGCAAATTTGCTGGCCCATCTGAACGATCTCGGCGCTAAACACGGCATCGGCCGGGTCGACCTGGTGGAAAATCGCTATGTCGGCATGAAGTCGCGGGGCGTTTATGAGACTCCCGGGGGGACAATTCTGCACGCGGCGCACCGCGGCATCGAATCGATCACTATGGACCGCGAAGTATTGCGGCTGCGGGATTCGTTGATCCCGCGCTATGCCGAGATGATCTATTACGGTTACTGGTTCGCTCCGGAGCGCGAGGTCCTGCAAAAAACTATCGACGCCGCTCAGGCGAACGTGAGCGGCCGGGTTCGGCTGAAGCTTTACAAGGGCAATGCCATGGTCGTCGGTCGAAAGTCGGAAGCGTCGCTTTACGATCCTCATGTAGCGACCTTCGAGGCGGATCAGGTCTACCAGCAGGCCGATGCCGAGGGATTTATTCGCTTGAATGCACTGCGCCTGCGGCTACGGCGGCGGAGTCGAGCGAAGTGAAGAATTAAGGTTCAAGATGGTACTCACCACGAAGTGATTCATGAGCTTACGCTCGCCCACAGAAGATGAAAATGGCGGGATTCCCCTTGGAACGGTTTTCCCGCAATTC
>JAICHC010000218.1 GCA_025922795.1 Candidatus Binatia bacterium
GCCGGCGGAAAAAAAATTCTTGACTCGATCAGTTGGACGGTTCAACCCGGCGAGCACTGGGCGATTCTCGGGCCCAACGGCTCGGGCAAGACCACCTTGCTTAAATTGGCCTGCGGTTATCTCTGGCCAAATGCCGGCGGCGTCATTCGGCGCAAAGGCGAAGAACTCACTTATCTGCCGGAGCTTCGCAAAAGCATTGGGTGGGTAAGCGCGGCGCTGGTCGGCGACATACCGGCGCATGAGAAAGCTCTCGACACGGTGGTTTCAGGCAAGTTCGCGCAAATCGGCTATGTTGGCGGTTTATGGGGACAGGCGAGCCAATCGGACTACGCGCGCGCGCGGCGCTATCTACAGGAATTTGACTGCGCGCACTTGAGCGAGCAGGAATTTGTCACTTTGTCACAGGGTGAGCAGCAGAAAGTCTTGATCGCGCGAGCGCGGATGACGAAGCCCTACTTGATCGTTCTCGACGAACCGTGCGCCGGCATGGATCCGGGCGCACGGGAGAGCTTTCTCGCCGCGCTGGGTAGAATCAGCAAACAAAAGAAAGTTCCCGCGCTCATCTACGTGACTCACCACGTTGAAGAAATCCTGCCGCTGTTCGGCCACACACTCGTGTTGTGTGATGGCAAGGTAGTTCACGCCGGAGCGACGCGCCAAGTGCTCCAGCCCGACGTTTTAAGGAAATTGTACGGAGTCTCTCTGGCGGTCCTAAAGCGAAGAGGCCGCTATTGGCCTGTTGGTTGAATCGCAACAAAGCGCGCGCATCGGTTGCAAGGCTCAAATGTTCAAAATTCGGATGGCGAGCGGTTAAACACTTGAGCTTGGTCTCAACGGTTGAACCGCTCGGCGCTTTATTTCTCGGCAAAGTTGTAGATGACCTCACCACAGAAGGATTCATCGATCACCGTCCGCAACCGCTGGTGGTCGCTGTCGGTTGCGTCTCTGGCAACGTTAATCGTGACCGTCGATACGGGACAACTGAGTATCGCGCTGCCGTTGATCATCAAAGAGTTCGATGCCGACCTGGCTTTGGCAAGCTGGATTGCGCTCGTTTACGCTTTGATCACGGCCTCCCTTTATCTCCCATGCGGGAGGTTGTCGGATTTGTTCGGCCTCGGAAAACTATTTCTTACCGGCTTTATTTTATATTCGCTAAGCTCGTTCGCCGCGGGTGTGTCCCAGGGCGCGGCTCAACTGGTTCTGTTCCGTGCCCTGCAGGCGGCGGGCAGCGCGCTGATCATGGCCAACAATTTCGCCTTGGTCACGGCGCTCTTCCCGCCGCAGGAGCGCGGCCGGGCAATGGGCATTGCCGGAGGCACCGTATCGGCCGTCGGCTATTCGCTTGGGCCCGTACTGGGCGGACTCCTCACGCATGCCCTAGGCTGGCGCTCGAACTTCTATCTATCAGGTGCACTGGCGTTGATCGGTTTCATGGCGGCGCGCGCTCTGCTGCCACAGGAAAGCTTTAAAGGCACGAGCGCGAAGAGAGAGCCATTTGATTTTATCGGTGTGATCAGCTTCGCGCTCGGGATTTCAGCGCTGTTGTCTTCGCTGGCGCTGGCGCAAAGGGGTGAACGGCAAGATTGGTTCATCGCGCTCGGGGCGCTCGCTGGCGCGGGCGTGTTCGGGTTTTTTATCTGGTGGGAGAAGCGCTTTGCCTACCCTCTGCTCGATTTGACTATTTTTCGCATTCCAGCCTTCACGTTGGGTAACATCGCCAGATGGTTCAGTTTCATCACCATGAGCGTCAGCAATCTACTGATGCCGTTTTTTTTGCAGTTGGGAATGGGACTGGACCCGCTGCGCACGGGAATTTTGGTGGCGCCGACATCGGTCGCCATGGCGTTGCTGGCGCCGCTCACGGGTTGGATGTCGGAAAGATTCTCGCCCGAGCGGCTCTGCGCGCTTGGACTCACGGTGAACGGAGTTGCGTTAATATTTCTGAGTTTTCTGGGACCGAGCTCGAGCTCTATCGAGGTTGTCTTGGGCTTAGCGCTGATGGGCGTCGGCATGGGAATTTTTCAAACGCCGAACAATAATTTGCTTATGAGCTCGGTGCCGCGCCACCGCCTGGGCGTCGGGTCATCGGTTTTGTCGATCGTCCGCAGCCTCGGCTACTCCCTCGGCGCAACCCTCGCGACAGCTATCGTCAGTCACTTTTTGCTGGCGTCAACCGGGCAGGCATCGTTGCAAAACCTTGGCGAAGGGTCGGCGACCAGTGCTGATGCGGGCCTTCTTACTGCGTTTCTGCGCGGCTACCGTTGTGCTTTTCTGACTGCTGCTGCATTTGCGTTTGCCGGCGCGCTCGTCGCCCTGTGGCCGGCGCGTAAAGAAGCCTTGAACTGATCACCTTCGTGGCAAGGGCGAAAGCCGTTTTTCAGGGTTACACGCCCAGCGCGGGGAATTGGCGGGGTGCGGTTAAGCGCAAAAATGCTCCCAAAAGAATCAACAAAATGACTTCCAAGATCAGCGGCAGCAATTTTTGCTCGGTAAATGTCAGCAGGAGCGGCAGGAATGCACTCACGACTACCCAACCGGCTAAGCCGATTCGGCGAAACCATTGTCCAGCCGGCAAGGGCCCATTCTTACCCAGCAGCAGGGCTCCTGCCGGCATCAGGACGCAGAGATCATAATAGAGTAAATGCGGCAGGGTTAGCGAGCAAAGCCAAACGCCGGTGACGAGTGCTAGTGAAATCCATGTGCCTTCGTCAAGCCCGGCGCGCGCAAGCTTAACGCCGTACCAAAGTCCCGCGATCCAGAGTAGCGCGGCACCCGCGTAAAGCGGCCACTTTAGAACCCCTCTCACGCTCGGTGGAAAAAGAATCATCAGATTGGCGGGCAATCCGGTGATCAGATGCGCGGGGATAGCATGCAGGCCGCCGGAATAGGTCGCGTCGCTTACCCGGTGGCTTAGCAGCCATTGGGTTGTCAGCTCGGGGGAAAAAATCAGCACGGTCAGCGCGAGGAGAATGGCGAGCCCCATCGTCATGCCAAAAAAAGTCCGATACCGGCCGATGATCGCGAGGATCAGCGCGACAAAAGCCGCGGCGAGAAAGTATTGAGGCTTGAGCAGCAAAAGTGACCAGACCAAGCCTGCTGCCAATGGCCGCTGGCGCAGCAAGAGATAATAGCCGGTGCAGAGCGGCGCCAACCCAAATCCCAAACCGAGTTGACCGGCCCATAAAGTAAGAAAGACCGGACCGTATAAAGAGGACAGAAAAAAGATGTTGCTGGTCTTGGTCGCTGTAATTTGCGCCATCACCCAGCAGGAAAAAGCCAGTGCCAAGACCGAAAGCGTCTGCCAGATAAACAACGATAGGTTCGGGCCCGCTAAGCTCAAAGGTGCGAAAAAGCCGGCAACCAGGGGTATGTACATGTACGCGCCGGTCGATGCCTTAGGTAGATGCGGGAGAAATTCATGCGCGGCATGGTCGAACGGAGAATTTGCGAACGAGTCCGCGTGCGGCGCAGGATAGAGCTCGGAATTGCGCCCGCCCGATACCAATCTGCCGGCAACGTAAAAGGTCATGATGAAATCGGATTCTTGAAATTTCTCGCGGTGGGAAAAGAGATTAGTGTCGACTAAGAACATCCACGAGGTCACCGTCCACGCGGTGGCAAAAAAAATCAAGATCCGGGGAAGTTTTTTATGCAAGTGGATTTTTCCGTCAATTCGGCGACAGGCAATGAATCGCGGAGAGATCGGCTCAGTGCTGGCCCACGCCGAGCCGGCCGATAAACGGGAGGCGAAGCGCGGGTTTTAGAACGTCGACGCCGAAATTCAAGCCAAGGAAGTTCAGCTCGAATCCCTCTTCGCGCCCCATGGCGACGCCGAGCACGCCCAACATGGAAACTTGATAGCCCGTGCCGCTGGGCGTACGGTCGATAAGCGAGCCGTTGATCGGATAATCCTTGCCGATCGCGTTCGCCGGTAGATCCATGCGCAGCTCGGGCACTTGTCGCCCAATGTAGGCGATGAAAGTATTGCTGTTCGGGCCGGGCCAGACGTTGTATTCGTTGGCATAGGGATAGCTGCTAACGGCTTCCAGTATTTTCGGGATCGCTTGCGCGGCGGCGTCGCCGCGGAGTTCGGTGACCAACGTCGGCTCGTTGCCGAACCAGCGGCCGTCGGGAATGCCCGGTGCCGAAACCACCGCCGGAAGCCCCCGGTACAGGCGCCAGCCGATCACTTGATGAACGAGATATTCAGCAGCGTTTTCCCTTTTTGTGGCGATCCAAGTATGGACGCCGAAAATTCCGCGCCAGTTGAGCGCCCGGGCATAGTAGAGTTGCACGACGGCCTCGGGAGTGGTCTCCGGGCGCGGGGCGATGCCGGCGCTCGATCGATCGGCGGTGCGAAAATCGCGTCCCAAAGGCGCTTGTCCGGAAAGCACCGTGTAGAGCGGCAGTCCGATAAAGACGAGCAAGAACAGTAGCAGCATTCGCGATCGCATGGAGCGTTGACTTGCGCTGGATTATAGCCCGCGGCGCGGGTCAACTCCAGCCGAGAGCCGTTCATCTAAGAACCGGCGCGGGTCGAGTTGTTGAATGTTTGCTGGGTTCAGGTGATGATGCGGTCCACGCAGCAGCCTCGAAAGTCATGACAACGGAATTTCGCATTGGACATGGGTTTGATGTGCACCGCTTTAGGCGCGGGCGAAAGCTGGTTTTAGGCGGCGTCGAGATCGCTCACGATCGGGGCCTAGTTGGCCACTCGGATGCCGATGCCGTCCTGCACGCTCTGATCAACGCCATTCTTGGCGCGCTCGGCGACGGTGATATCGGCTGCCATTTTCCCGACAGCGATCCCCGCTACAAAAACATCGCCAGCAGTAAACTGTTAAAAGCAGTGCTGCGAATAGTGCGCCGCAAGCGTTTCAGACTGGTCAATGCGGATGTTACCCTAGTGGCCCAGCGGCCGAAACTATCGCCGCATTACGGCCGGATAAAAAAAAGCGTAGCGAGCCTGTGCGATGTTGCTGAGAGCCGCATCAACATCAAGGCAACGACAACGGAGAAGCTTGGCTGGGCAGGCGCGGGCAAAGGGATGGCGGCAACCGCGGTCGTTTTACTCAGCCGGTCGCAATAGTTTCGGGCGGGCTTTGTTGACAATGAAAAATTTCTATAATAATCAACAATTCTAATCTCAGGTGACTTCTGATCCTGCCAAATTAGCGTCCGAAGCGCGTGAAAAAGAGGTCGAACGGTTAGCTCAAGAGCTTGGCCGTCTGATACAGAGTGCCGACGCTGGGCAGCGCGAAGATCTCAAAGAGCTAGCGTTCGCCCTGATCCGTGAGGAATTCATCCACAAGGCCGGCGACGAGAGCACCACGGTAGCAGGATCGAGCCCGGCGCCGTTCAATCCGCTGGGCACTGGAATTTTGATTTTTGTTTTGGGCGCCGGATTGTCGTTCGTTTTCGGTCCGGTCGGGTTGGTATTGATGCTCGGTGGAGTCATTTTTGTTGTTTGGGGCGCCCTGATTAGCTGGATCAAAGGATAGGCACATATGGCAGAGCGGGAAAAGCACGGGATCTGGTCGCGACGAGATTTTTTTACGCGCCTTGGATGGGGCGGCTTCGGTATTTTTGGCGCGTTGAGTCTTCTCGGTTTTCTGCGTTCGGCGTTCCCGCGCGTATTGTTCCAGCCA
>JAICHC010000219.1 GCA_025922795.1 Candidatus Binatia bacterium
CTGATGGCCGCGCTCGGCTTTCTCTTCGCGCACCTGATCATCGAGATAGCTGTATTGGAAGCGCAGCCGGTTAAATTCGCTCAAGTTCCAGGTGAGAAAAGGCGAATAGCCGATCGTCTTCTTCCCCGGGCTCGTCAGGCTCGGCGCGTTGTCGTAGAGAAAGCCCGCCGCCCACTGACGATTGATCTTCGCTTCGCCGTAGACGTAACCGCCGGGCGCGAACATACGGCGAAATCCTGACTCGCGCTCCACCCGTTCGCTGTTGCCGAAGAGCTCTCCGCCCAGGGTAAAGCCCTGGTAGAGCGTGCTGCCGAGCGGCTGATAGCGGTAAGTTACATCGACACCGGTCAAAGTCCGGCTGCCCCCGTGAGGCTCCTCGGGAATCCTGATCGACGGCGTGAATGCCAAACTGGTTCCCAACTCGATGCTGTGATTGTCAGCGAGGTCGAAATAGATGTGCAGCCTGCCCAGGTAGGTAAAGCGGCTCCAGGCGCGCGATTTGGTATCATCGAGACGCTCGTTTTCGGCACCCAGTTTGTTGTATCCGCCGATGGTCCCTCTCAAGAAAAAAGGCGTAGGGAAAAGATAACTCATCTCCACGCCGTCGGCCTTGGATTCGCCGCCGACGATCCTCTCCAACGACAACGGCGTGTTGACGAAGGCATATTCGTGAGGGTGAAATTTCGCGAGACGGCCGAAGTCGGCGAAGAAGCGGCCGCCGCGAAGCTGCAGATTCAACGGTAGCGACGTTGAGACCATCGCCGCTTCTTCGACTTCGAACTCGTCCTTGCTGCCGGTAAAAAACGCGTAAGCTCGCGCGTAGGGATCGATCGATGCGGAAAGCCCGATCTCCGCCGCACGAAAATTGAAGTCGCCGCCGGCCTTGGCGCGATGCTCGGCGGTGGCATCGATGGCCATGCCGATGGCCGGATTGAGCGCCGACGGCGCGCTCCGCGTCGTCTTTACTGACTGCTCCACCGTTGCGATCTTGCCGTTGGCGCTTGCCCGTTCCCGTTCTAATTGTTCGAGCCGTTCGGCCATTTTTTTCATGGTCGCCTGCATCTCGGCCATCTGGCGCTTGAGCAAATCGATGATCTCGTCTTGCGCCATGCTCAAGGACGGGCGCCACAGCACGAAAACCGGCACCAGTGCGGCGAGCCAAATAACAACCTTCAAAATTGCGCTGTTCATAAGTTTCCAGTCTCCCCAATAAACTCCGCCCCTCCCAACCGAGCAGGAGGGACAGGTGTAAATGATAGGAATTTCTTGGGACTAAAGGAGACTAGGCGGGCGGCGCGCGACTCGATGGAATGCGTATCGACTCAGAGTCGAATTCAACCTGCGTGAATAGCGCGACCGCGCAAACGACGATTACGGGTGTGCAAACGGTCGATGTGGTGGCTAGATTAGCCTGGGTTCTACTTCCCTGGAGACAAATGCACTCTTTTGTAACCTGCGACGCGAGCGGCGAGGTCACGTGCAAATGGAGCGGCAGGAAAAAGACCGCGAGAATCAGGCAAACACTGAACCAGCGCGACATGTTGGCACTCTTCAGCCGGATCAGTTCCATCACTGGCTCTGATAACTTAGCCTTCCAGTCTTGTCAATCGGTGCATGGCTGATCACCCACCGGGGCGAGCCTCAGGCATTGGTCATTTGGCGCAACCGGTAGAATCATTGCGCCTTTTGAGAAATGGCTAGCTCGAACTTCGGGCGGTAAACCTTCCCAGGGTCCGGTCGTCTAAGGTCCTTAGATTGCGACCGCTCCTTAAAGAGGAGGCTGCCGGGTATGGTTCCGGGAGTGTTTTCCACGGGATTGCTAGCGAACAATCTTGCCGCGGGACATTTTGCAACAACGGCAAAGATGTGCTGAAAAGCTCAGAGGGTTGAAGTTTGACTTCTCTAACGACGGCGTACGGGAGCTTCGTCCGCCTGCCCCTCGGCGGTTTTTCCGGCGATGCACAACTAGCACCAGACAGGAGCCCGTTTTTGAACCCTGGGGATGAGGAGTTGGTGGCATCAGCCCGGCGGGGCGATCGCCGCGCGTTCGAGGAACTCGTCGAGCGCCATCAACAAAGGGCTTATCATATCGCGTTTGACTTCGCGCGCGACCGCGAGGACGCCAAGGATCTCTCCCAGGAAGCCTTCTTGAAAGCGTTTACGAATTTAAAGAATTTCGATGGCCGGTCGAGCTTCTATACCTGGTTCTATCGTATCCTCGTCAATCTTTGCCTCGACTATAAGCGGCGCCAAAAGCGCGCCCCGGCAGACACCTTCGACGAGACCGCGAAAAATGAAATGGAACCGTCACACCAACCGCAAGAACCGAGATCGCCCGATCAGCAAGTGTGGGCCAGACAGATCTCGCTTCGAGTCGGCCAAGCTTTGGACGATCTTCCAGCGCGCCAGCGCACCGCTTTTGTGCTCAAAAATCATCAAGGTCTCTCGATCAAAGAAATCGCCGAGCTGATGGAGACCGCCGAAGGCACCGTCAAAGTCCATCTTCATCGTGCCGTCACGGCGCTGCGTCAAAGCCTGGCGGATTTCGTTTAGGAGTTACTATGGCTGAACAATTTGGAAAACTTCCCGGGGCTTGCGCGCATCAGGAAGAGAACCTGGTGCTGCTGCACTACGGCGATCTCGCCGGTACCGAGTGCGACACCCTCCAGAGCCATCTCAATAGCTGCGCCGCTTGTAAGGATTATTTGCAGGATCTCGGCAAGCTTCTGCCACTGACGATTAAAAGCGACGAACCGCCGCAGACCTTCTGGGCTGACTATAAGCGCGAACTCCGCCACAAGCTCGATGACGCGGCACAAAAACCAAGATGGCGGCAAAAGCTCGCGCCACTATTACAACCACGCCTCGTGCCGCTGCTCGCGACCGCCGCCGTGGTCGCCTTAGCCCTGACGTTTACTCTTGGACAAAACCTATGGACGACCAACGAGCCGGCGCGCGAGGCGGCCGCGATGTTGGAGGTGCTGCCGGTGGCGGAGAATCTGGAGTTTTTTAAAACGCTGGACGTACTCGACGATCTCGAATTGTTGGAATTCATGGGCAGCCAAGGCAGCGCCGCGTGAGCCATCCACCGTACAGAACATCGCGCCGGGAAAAAAACGCGGTGCAATGATGCCAGTGCTCCAAACCGTCGGTTTACTTATGCTTCTGACGTTTTTCGTCTCGCCCTCTGGGTGGGCTCAAGGCCCGCCGAGCGGTCGGATGTCGCCGCAAAGCGACAAGGGAGCACTCGATCGTTGGCAGCGCTTGTCACCCGAGGAAAAGCAGCAAGTGCGCCGGCGTTTCGAGCATTGGCAAAACCTTCCGCCCGAAGAGAAAGAAGAGCTGCAGAAAAAATTCGAAAACTGGCGCCGGCTTTCGCCCGATGAAAAAGCAGAGGCTCGGCGGAATTTCGAGCGGTGGCAGAAGCTTTCGCCGGCGGAGCGCGAGCGTTTGCAGGAGCGCTGGCGGCGCTGGCGCGAGCTGCCTCCCGAACGTCGCGAAGAGCTCCGGCGGCGGCATCAACGACTGCGTGAGCTGCCGCCGGAACAACGCCGTGAGCTGCGGCAAAAGTGGCTGGAACGACGCGAACGGCTTTCCCCGGAAAAAAGAGAGCAGATGCTCGAGCGCTTTCAACACCTATCGCCCGAGGAAAAACGCGAGATCCGCGAGCAGCGCCGGGAGCTTAAAGAGCGCGGCTCGGTCGAAGAAAAAAGGCAGTTTGGTGAACGCTTGCGCGAGAACTTCCAGAGGCGCGACAAGGAGTAGCCCGTGACCACGCCGCTCCGCCAAGAGCAAAAGATTGTTCATTTTCTCAATCGTACAAGCTTCGGACCGACGCTTGCAGCCGTACAAAGAGCCAACCAGCTCGGCGTGCGCGCCTACCTCGAAGAACAGCTGGCGCCGGAGGCGATTGCCGACGGCGCGGTCGAGGAAAAGGTCGCCGGGCTGAAAACCATGCGGATGAACAGCCGCGAGTTATTCGAGCTTTATCCGCCGCCGAAGGCCGCGCGCGAACGCGGCATGGCAACGAACGCAATGAATGCGCCCCGTTTTGTCATCTTTGAGCTGCAGCAGGCCCGGCTATTGCGCGCGGTCTATAGCCAACGCCAGCTCTACGAGGTCATGGTCGACTTCTGGAGCAATCATTTCAATATCTTCGCCGCCAAGGGCGCCAACCGCTGGCTGATGACTTCCTACGACCGTGATACCATCCGCCCGCACGCGTTGGGCAAATTCCGCGATCTTTTGCTGGCCACAGCGCAAAGCCCGGCCATGCTTTTCTATCTCGATAACTGGCTGAGCGTCGGCCCAAACAGCCGCGCCGCACTTCAGACAGGAAATTCGCGGCGCCGCGGCCTCAACGAAAACTACGCCCGCGAAATCATGGAGCTGCACACCTTGGGCGTCGATGGCGGCTACAGCCAACAAGACGTTCACGAGATCGCGCGCTGCTTTACCGGCTGGACCCTTCGGCGGCCGCGTGGCGAGGCCGAGTTCATGTTCAATCCGCGGATGCACGATCCAACGGCCAAGACGGTCCTAGGCAAGCACATCCCGGCCGGCGGCGGCATGGAGGACGGCACAAAAGTCATCAATCTTTTGGCCCGCCATCCCGCGACGGCGAGATTTATCGCAACCAAACTGGCGCGCCGCTTTGTCGCCGATGATCCGCCAGCGTCAATCATCGAACAAGCCTCCGCGGCGTTTCGCCGCAGCGACGGCGATATTCCAACGGTGGTCCGAACCATTATCGACGCGCCCGAGTTCTTCGAGCCCACCTTCTACCAGGCCAAGATCAAAAAACCACTCGAATATGTCGCCAGCGCTCTGCGCATTACCGAGGCGGACACTCGGGTGACGCCGCAACTCTTGCGCTATCTCGGCCGCATGGGCGAACGGCTGTTTCTGGCGCAACCGCCGACCGGCTATCCGGATGTCGCATCCTCGTGGATCAGCTCCGACATGTTGCTGACCCGCATGAACTTCGCCAGCGATCTGGCCGCCAACCGCATCGATGGCGTGCGCGTGCCGATGCAAGTGGGCGATACCCAGCCGCTCATCCGGTTAATCGCTCCCGGCTCGCTATCCTCGGCCACCCAGGCCGCGTTGTCCGAAACGGCGGGCTCCGATAGTCTCGCCTTACTGCTGGCCGCGCCGGAATTTCAACGGAGGTAATCATGGATCGCTCGCGCCGGACATTTATCAAATCAGCCGGAGTCGGATTCCTGGCTCTCGGACTGCCTCCACCGTTTCTCGTGCGCGCGGCTGCGCAACAGAGCAGTCGAAGCAAAGTCTTGGTGGTAATTTTCCAGCGCGGCGGCATGGACGGTCTCAACGTCGTGATCCCGTTCAAGGACCCCGCCTACTATGCGCTCAGGCCGAGCATTGCCGTCGCCGAGCCCGCCGCGGGCGAGGAAGGCGCGATCGATCTCGACGGTTTTTACGCTCTCCATCCCGCGCTGTCGCCGCTGAAAAAGATTTATGACCAAGGACAGCTCGCGATCGTTCACGCAGCCGGTTCGCCGGACAACACGCGCTCTCATTTCGACGCCCAGGATTGTATGGAGCTCGGCACGCCGGGAATCAGGAGCACTCCCGACGGTTGGCTCAATCGATTTCTAACTCAAAGAGAGCGCGGCGAC
>JAICHC010000220.1 GCA_025922795.1 Candidatus Binatia bacterium
CGTAACTACAACCTTATTACATATTCTTTCCAGGCTCATAAGACACCTCCATTCAACCGAAACACTTACAACTATGATGCTATCCGACGAGCTTCCAACATTGCTTGCAAGTTGATCATTTAACCGAGGGAACCCGCCAGTATTAGAGCGCCCCCGTAGAAAAAGATCGAAGCCGACATCCAGTGGAACGTTGCAAATGTCCGAGCTCGATCCGCACTCCCGGCGCAGAGAGTATCCCTATGCGGCTTTGTGAGATCCTCTTTCGCTCTGTTCGAACAGCGACTCTTGCTCCAGCCAGTAATTCGCCATGTCGATACAGCGGGCAAACCACACCCCGGGGAAGCCTTTGGCGTATTCAAGAAATCTGTCAAAGGTCTTTGCCTGTCCCGGGCGGCCGCCGGTGAAATTGTGCATCGCGTAACGGAACTTCATCGGGTGGTGCTGCGCCTCCTCGTAGTGGGCGTCGAAGTCGTCTTTGAGTTGTTGCAATCCGCCCGCTAAGCCAAGCGGGGCGATGTCGTTGTCGCTATGAGCCGGACGCACATAGCCGAGCGACACGAGCTTGTTGCCGTTCACGTTGATAGTGTAGGGGATATCGGAATCGCAGTAGTCGCCGTTCCATTTGAAACCGAGTTCCGCGCACAGCTCTAAAGTGAAAGGGCCGGGCCTTGGCCCGGGCGACATGTAGCCCGATGGCCGTTCCCCGGTGGCCTTTTCTATCATTTCGATGGACTTTACGATCGCATCTCTTTCCGCCTCTTTGGTCCTGTATACCGTCGGATGAATGGTTTGGTCCCAATGATGCGTGGCTATTTCATGCCCTCGTCTCTTCGCTTCAACGATCGTTTCGGGAAAGAGTTCCGCCATCAAACCGCTGGTAATGACGGTCGCCTTCACTCCATGTTTGTCCAGGACGTCGAGCAGGCGCCAGATGCCAAAATTCGCGCCATATTCACGCGCGCCGAGAGCCATGAAGTCATCTTTGTAAGAAGCATCCGCGGGCATGGGCCGCCGTCCCATAGTGTGCGGGCCGGGCTTAGATTCCCACTCGTGCATGACGTTGATCGTCACGGCGATCCGGGCTCCTCCAAGCCACTGTGTAAACCAGGCAGGCCTCTTGGGGGTCTTGGGCCGATAGTTCCATTGGTACGCTTTAACGAAATCCAGCGATTCCATGGTAGCTCCTTTTAAAAGTCATTTTGTACCTGGCAAATTCGTTCGATGGCGTCCCGCCGTAAATATCGATCTCAAGCCGCTGTGCTTCTTTACCTTGTATGACGCAAATGCAATGCCATGAAACCGGATGCGCAATACATGAAATCGGCTGGGTTGTTTACCATTTCCAGACCATGCCTTGCGCGATTTAGAGTGAGGGAGCGGATTGGCAAAAGTCTTTCCAGGAAACAAGAAACCCGCGCACCTGTTTTCTCAACGCAAAAAAAAATACCGAAACCTCTTTTGGCGCGCTCCCGTAGTTTTTCACACTCAAAGGATTGGATTGCTCTGCGGCAAATCACTGACAGCACTCGTAGCTGTTAGTGCACTATGACCGCTGCAATTCCGAGATAGATAATCACCGAGAGCAAGTCCTGAATCACTGTCGCCAATGGGCCGCTGCCGAAAGCGGGATCGATGCCGGTGCGATTAAACAACCACGGCAGCGATAGCGCGACAAAGCTGGCGGTGGCGCAGGCGGCGAGGATGGACAATGCCACGGCAGTTGCCAAAGCGGCGTCATCCCAACGCCACCAAGCTACGGGCAAAAAAACCCCAGCCAGAGCGAGACCCACCAACAAACCGGTAAAAATCTCCCGACGCACCACCCGGCCGAGGGCGACGCCGACCGAGAGGCCGCGGATGACCAGCGCTTCGGTCTGGGTACCCACGGCGTCAGCGAGATAAACGATGCCGGGAATGAAGAAGGCCAACATGACATTGGCCTGAAGCTGCCGCTCAAACGCACCGACAATATCAGCAGCTAGGAAAGCGCCCGCCAGTCCGAAAAGCAACCACGGAATCCGATGCCAGAAACGCTTGAAGATAGGCTCTTCACTCGCCGCTCTCGCCATGGAACTATCGCGGAGAAAACCGCCAATCCGGGCCATGTCCTCATCATGCTCATGGAGCAGGATTGCGAGCAGCCGATCCGGTGGAATAAAGCCCACGAACCGGCCAGTGTCATCGATGACGGCGAGAGCGCTTTCGCCATGCTGAACCGCTCTCCAGGCGGCCTTTTCCTGATCGACGCCCGGCGCCACATTGGGTGGATCAGCGTCCATAATTTCCCTGATCCTCGTGTCAGGCAGCGCGCCGAATAAATCTTCGATTCGGAGGACGCCGACGAGCTTGCCGCTATCGCACACGCCGATATGCGTCGCACTTTCGAAGTGAACACCTTCGAGCGACTGGCGTAATTGGAACACGCGAGTTTCCGGCGAAGTGACGGGCACCAATGTGCATACATGCTCGGATGCGGTCTGGGAAATAAAATCGGAAATGGGAATCGGTTCGAGCTGCATTGTAAACACCTCAGCAGCAAGGGTTGGCATTCTGAAGCGAGGGAGTGACAGAGGGGTGCATTAACCCGTTCCAGTGCTCTTCTACATCCGCGCCTGTGAAATCGCATGCAGTAACCACGCCGGCAGCGGCGTCATGCTCGGGTGAGGCACTATTTTGGGCGGTCCAGTGGGACGACCAAAACGGGGCAGGGTGATTTTCTCAGAATTTGTTCCGTGACACTGCCCACCAGCACACGCGATAGACCGCTGCGACCGTGCGAGGACATAACGATCAAATCGCAGTTTTCTCTTTCCGCAAACGAGATGATGGTCCCAGACGGTACTCCAGGCTCAACGAGCTTGCGAAGATTCAGATCCGGCTTCACGTCGCGGTTGACGAGGAACTCGTCCAGCTCGCGCTTGTGTTGGTCAATTTCCCGCTTGCTGGCGAAATTCGATTCGTCCAACGGCACGATGTTCATGATGACAAGCTCGGAGCCAAGCTCTTTGGCCAACTGGGAAGCGTAGCGCACTCCTTTGGCTGAAAGCTCGGAAAAGTCTGTGGGGGCAAGAATCGTTTTTATCATCGCCATGGGAATCTCCTTTCGATCTTTCACTGACCTTTTTCGATTTTAGCGGCGAGGTAACTTACGCAGCCGCTCAATGTCCCAAGCTTCGGTACGTCGGCATCAGGGATTTCGATACCGAGCGCTTTGTGCAGAGCGATCACGAAGTTTAAAAAATCGACTGAGTCGATGTCGATCTGTTCACGCAGATCTTTGGCCGGGTCGATGGCATCCACATCAACTTCCGGTGCAACGTTGCTCAGGGCCTGCTTTATTGTTTGTCTAAGCTCAGTCTCGGTCACGCTCTACCTACCTTCTCTTAATGTCTGTCTCGGCGATTCAATCTTTCGACCATCCCCACCTCACTCACAACTTCTCCGGCTCTTGAAGCAAGCGATCGATGGCAAGCAAGAAACGCCCGCCCCGATGGCCGTCGCTGACCCGATGATCAGCGGCGAGCGTGGCATCGATCATCGGCCGCGCCCCGACCATGCCATTCGCAGCATAAGGACGCTCGGTGATTTTGCCGAAACCCACCAGCGCGACCTGGGGGGGATAGATGACGCCGAAGACAGTTTCGACTCCCTGCTCGCCTAGATTGGTGACAGTGATGGTGCCGTCGGAGAGCTCCGAGCTGCGCAGATGGCCGGTGCGCGCGCGGTTGACTAGGTCAAGCATATTCTCCATCAGTTCGTCTAAATTTTTTTTATCGACGTCGTGAATCGCGGGGTTGATCAGTCCGCCTTGGCGCAACGAAATCGCCAGGCCGATATGAATCCCTTCGCCGGCTTTGAACTCATCATTTTTCCAGAAACCATTGAGCTCCGGCGTGCTACGCAACGCCACCCCGACCGCACGAATCAGCAGCGCGGAATAAAGCAAACGCTTCGTCACCGGCCGCTTGGCGTTCTCCGCGGCGAGCCAGGCCAGGGCTTTGCTCAGGTCGATGGTGGTGGAAAGATAGTAATGGGGAATCTCCCGCTTCGAGCGCGCCATTGCGGCGGCAATGACGCGGCGCATCGCTCCGAGATCCAACCCCTTCGCCGCGGGCGCAACTGCTGGAGTGGGCGTCTTCGCGCTTTCAGCTGCCATCTCAACGTCCGCGATGGCAATCGAGCCATCCGCTCCAGTGCCGGCGATAGTAGATAAATCCACGGCTAGATCCTGGGCGCGTTTGCGCGCCAGCGGCGAAACGCGGAGACGCACAGATTCCTCCGCTGCACGCACCGCCGCGACTTTCGCCGGCGCGATCTCTTCTTTCACCGGGGCTGCGGCCGCAGGCGGCGTAACCGGCTTTGCCGCCGGTTGCGGCTCAATCTTTTTTCCATCGCCGCCCAACGTCGCCAGAGTTGCGCCGACCGGAACTTTCTGGCCCGGTTGGACAACGAGAGATTCGATCACGCCGCTTTCGAAGATCTCGACTTCGATCACTCCCTTTTCGGTTTCGACCAAAGCGACCACATCACCGCGCTGCACCATGTCGCCCGGTTTAACGCGCCAGTCGATGATGGTGCCGAATTGCATGTCGGCGCCCAGCGAGGGCATGCGAAATTCACTCATGGCCGGTCACCAACCGGCGCGCTGCCGCGACAATAGCCGGTACCTGCGGGATCGCGGCGTCTTCGAGATGCTTGGGGTAGGGCATTGGCACTTCGATGCTGCACACGCGCGCCACGGGCGCATCGAGCTCGTAGAAACAGTTCTCCATAATGCGCGCCATGATCTCTGCCGAAATACCACCGCTCTTCCACCCTTCGTCAACAATCAGGGCGCGGTGGGTACGGCTGACGGAATCGACAATCGTCGCCGTGTCTAGAGGCCTGAGCGTGCGCAGATCGACGACTTCGGCGTCGATCGAGGCGCGCGCAAGCTCCTCGGCCGCGGCCAGCGTTTTGAACAGCGTGCCGCCATAGGTGATTAAACTGATTTGCTTCCCCGGACGACGAATCGCCGCCTCGGAAATATCCACCGGCCCTGCATCGGCCGCCAATTCACCTTCCATATTATAGAGCAGGCCATTCTCGAAGATCAGCACGGGATCGGGATCTTCGAGCGCGGTCCACAGCATACCGCGCGCGTCTTCAAGTGTCGCCGGGGTTAGGACTTTGATCCCGGGAATATGCGCGTACCAGCCTTCGAGGCTATGCGAATGCTGGGCCGCCAGTTGACGGCCCGCACCCGTAGTCATCCGGATGACCAGGGGAATATTGAACTGGCCGCCCGACATGTGCAGGATCGTCGCCGCGTTGTTGACGATCTGGTCGAGTGCCAGGAGGCTGAAATTCACCGTCATGATTTCTACGATCGGTCTTGCCCCTCCCATGGCCGCACCGATGCCGGCGCCAACGAACGCCGACTCGGAAAGCGGCGTATCGCGAATGCGCTCCGGCCCGAACTCATCGAGCAAGCCTTTGCTGACGGCGAAGCAGCCGCCGTAGCGGCCGACGTCTTCGCCCATCAGGAAAACCCGTTCATCACGTAGCAGCGCGTCGCGGATTGCCGCGCGCGTCGCCTCTCGATAGGTGGTTTTAGTTTTTTCCGCGCTCATCCTTCGCTCCGTTCAA
>JAICHC010000221.1 GCA_025922795.1 Candidatus Binatia bacterium
AGCGGTGGAGAACCCGCTGCCGGGCGCCGAATATCGGTAAGCGATAACCGGCGCGGAAATAGCAGGCAAATTTCGTAGGGGCGGGTTTGAAACCCGCCCCTACTTTTTTGGCCGGGTTTTCTTAGCTCGCTTCGCCGCGCAAAATCTTTTCCAGCTCTTTCTGCGTGTCGTCATAGTGCTTGTTCTTGTTGAGCCATTGCGGCGAGCTGATCACGACCTTGGCGCCTTTGGCCTTGGCCGCATCGAGCTTCTTTTTCTGGTTCGACTCGGGGTAAAGATGGAAGTCGAGCCCGTCGATATCCCACATGAGCTTTTGGCCTTCGGCGGTGTGCAAAAACGCAATAAACAAAGCGGCTGCATTCGGCGCCCGAGAATTTTTCGGAACCGCGCCGTAGCGGGTGTGCGAAATAGTGGCGTCTTGCATGATCGCGTAGCCGAGCGGAATGCCCTTTCGCTCCGCGATGTTGACCTCCTGATCGCCGCAGGCCAGTGCAAGCATCAGAAACTCACCGCTGGTCAGGCGATCCATCTCACCGCAGCGAATCAATCCGCCGATATGCTTGGAATATTTCTTGACGAAGTCGACGATTTTTTCTTTGCCCAGAAGCTCCGGCATGGCGAATTCTCTGAATCCGGCCGCATACGGTGTTGAGGCGATCTTCCCTTTCCACTTGGGATTCATCAAGTCATCGAGCTTGCGCGGAATGTCGCTTCCCTTGACCAGGTTACTGTTGTAGATGACTCCAACCAGGGTCGAGGCCATCGCGACGCCGATATCGCCGGGCACGATCGGATCGAATCCGGGCTCCGCCAAGAACTTGCGTTCGATCAGAGCGCGCCAATCGATCGGCGTCAACGGTTTGTGTTCCATCGCTTGCAGCATAGACTGCGGGTTGCCGAAGTAAACATCGCTGCTCGCCGGCTGACCAGCCGCCTGTTCGCGCGTGATCTTGGCCATCATCCCCTGCATATTGGCGCCGGGCGTAAAAGACGGCTGAAGATTAAGGCCGTATTTCTTGTTCATCGCGGCGACGATTTTCTTTAGCCCGGGTCCGCCGTCGAGCGTATCCGCTCCCCACTGCGCCCGTAGCGTGGTTTCTTTCTTAGCCTTGCTGACCAGATCAGCGATGGTCGGCGCCTTGCCGCTTTCCGCCGCCAAAACCCCGCTTGCGGGGATCGAGAAAACCAGACCGGTCGCAAAAATCGTTGCGATCGAAAATCGTATTTTTCGCCCTCTCCCAGGAATCATATGATCCTCCCTTCGTATTTGAATAGCCGCTAATCCGTCTTAGTTGTTAGACGCACGATTCGAGTATTCTCTGTAACAATTATGACTCCGGCATAAGCTGGCGCCGCCCGAACCACCAAAAAACTAAAATCAGCGGCGTCAGCACGACCGTCATAAGCAGCGTCACCGCCGCCGCCTCATTGATGGCTCCGGAGAACCAGTAACTCCAAATCACCGCCGGCAAAGTGACACTTTCCTGACTTATGAGGAATACCGCGACAGTGAGCTCGCGATAAACCAGTATCGCCGACCAGATCCATACGGACATGAGCGTCGGCCGCAGCAACGGCACAAGAATCCGCCACGACGTTCGCACCGGCGATAGTCCGGCGGTATAAGCCGCTTCTTCAAGCTCCTTGTGAATCTGCAAGAGCGAGCTGTTGAGCGCCCGCGTGGCGAAGGCCAGCCGCGAGATGACATAGACAATAGCGATCAACCACACCGACCCGTAGAGGGGAATAAATTTTGGCAGGACAAAGAGCGCCAGCAGGAGCGCGCCGATCGCCATGATCACCTCGGGCAGTGCATGCGGCAAAAATGCGCCGAATTCCAAAACATAACGCATGCGACTGCGCGAGCGCACGATCAACCACGAGATGCTGAAAGCTAGGAGCAATGTGATGAGCGGCACCGTAATGACGAGCAAGACGGTGTTGTAAAGTCCGCGCCAGAATAGGTCCCAATTGAGATTGTAAAAGCCGGCTAGCGATAGCTTGCCGAGCATTTCCCACGAAGGCGGGGCCAGATAGGGCGTGAATGCCGCATAGGCGATCAGCAACAGCGGAATCAACTTGGTGGCGAGAAAATAGAGCGCGATCAGCCCCCATGCGAGCACTGACCAACGGCCGAGGTCGAGTAAAGCGGGCCGGTAACCCTTTCCCGTGACGACTTCGTAGCGATGTCCCTGCCGGAGCACCTGGCTGTACCACCAGGTGAGGAGTAGCGCCAGTAGAATCATCACGGTCCCTAACGCGGCCGTGACGCCGTGCTGCGGTAGACCGCTGTCGGGCGGGTTGGCTTTCAAATAAACATAGGTGCTCAGCATGTAGATGCGATTGCCGAGGCCGATAATCGCCGGCACATCGAAGGTCGCGAGACCGATCGTCAGCATGTAGATCATTGCCGCCAAAATGGCCGGGAATGCCAGCGGCAAAGTGATCCGGCGTACCGTACCGACAAAGCTCATACCATGAATCTTGGCGGCCTCCTCGAGCGAGGGATTCATCGCGCGAAACATTTGCGCGGTCAAAATAAACGCCAGCGCGGTGAGATTGAGCCCCTGCACGAGCCCCATGCCCACCGGAGTGGCGATGTTGATCGGTCCCTGTTCGAGAGCGAAGACGTCCATGAGCCAGCGATTTAGAAAACCGATGCGCACGTGGGCGATAAAAGTCCAACCCATCGCCGTATAGATACCCGGGATGAGCAGTCCCAGCGTCATGATCGTGTAGACGAGACCTTTTCCCGGGAGGGTCGTGCGCTCGGTCAACCAGGCAATCGGCAGACCGAGGGCGAGCGCGGTAAAGGTCGTCGCCAGAGTGAATACCAGCGTGTTCCAAACGACTTTGAGAACGAACGGATCACCCAGAATGTCCGTATAGTTTTTGAGAGTGTAAGTTGCTTTCGGAGTGCCGACGACGCCGGTTTGAAAGCTGATCCAGACGAGAGCGACGACCATGACCAGGATAACCAGCATCGGCGCCAGCGCCAGGCTCAACAACAACGGCGATGTGCGCAAGCGAATCGCAAACTGACGAGGCATTCTTAGTACGGCTTCCATCGTCGTCCTCTCAGAAATTTGCAGTCACTATGGTCTCAGCATTTATGCCGGTCAGATGTTCACCTGCGGCTTCGATGGAGCAGGTTGAATTCATTCAAGACCCTTTTTTCAGCGATGCGGTTCCCATCAAAATACGATCCTTGCTCTCCGAGTGAGGAAACACCATGATCTCCGCCGGATCGACGTAGAGCTGCAGGCGGCGGTCATCGCACACCGGAATCAAGCGGCTTTTGCCCATCACGAGCAAATCGTTAACGAACGCCTCGTAGACAAACTGATCACCGAGAAAAGTACTCGATCGCAGCACCGCACCGAAAGCGTTCTGCCGACAGGCATTCGAACCGTCGACGATCTGCAAACACTCCGGGCGAAAACCGACGAGAACCTCCGGGCCGCCCAGATCAGCGCGCAAACAAACTTCCAACCTGCCGATCTTGGTCTCAACCATTTTGGCGCCGGCCAGCCGGCCGTCGAGCCAATTCACCGAGCCGAAAAAGTCGGCTACCTCCGAGCAATTGGGACGGCGGTATAGCTCCATCGGATCACCGAATTGGAGCAGCCTGCCAAAGCTCATGATTGCGATCTTATCGGCCATCGCCATCGCTTCGATTTGATCGTGGGTGACATAAAGAACGGTGGCACCGAGTTGCTTGGCCAGATCACGGATTTTGCCGCGTACCTCCTCGCGCAGCCGGGCATCGAGGTTGCTGAGCGGCTCGTCCATCAGCAGCACCCGGGGATTGACTGCGATCGCCCGCGCCAACGCCACCCGTTGTTGTTGTCCGCCGCTCAGGAGCGTCGCTGAACGATCTTTTTGCTCATCGAGCTGCACCATGCGTAGCGCTTCACGCACACGGCCATTGACTTCGGTGCGGGGAATCTTTTGGGCGCCCTCGCGCAGCGGCAGAGCGACATTTTCAAATACGGTTAGATGCGGCCAGACCGCATAGGACTGAAAGACCATGCCGAAGTTGCGTTCCTGGGGCGCTATCCACGTAGGCGGATGATCCGAGTATACGGCGCGATCCGCGATGCGGATTTCGCCGCTGTCCGGTGACTCGAGCCCGGCCACACAGCGTAACAGAGTGGTTTTGCCGGAACCGCTGGCGCCGACGATCACGAAGAATTCGCCCTCGGCGACGTCTAGGTCCAGGCTTTTCAGAGCCGCTACTTGTCCTTCAGCAACGCTGAATGCTTTGCAAAGCTTGCGGATGGAAATCATTGCCGCCGACCGCGTTTGCGCTAGAGAGTACCCAGACTGCCTCCGATGCAGCGCCTTTTCGGAAATCTGCAAGGGCGCAAAAGCCAAGGCATAACTATCCATTCACGGCACTTGAGTCAACCACAATCGACAGCCGGCGCGCCATCGTGTGAGCGAGAGTTCGATGTCCATACCGGTTTACCTCCCCGAGTATACGGACGAGCTGGGTGAGCGAAAAAGATCTCTCGCGCCGCTTGAAATGACAGCAAACGAGCAAATTCGTTATCTCGAAGGAAGTGAGAAGATCGACCAAACTGAACCACACCGAACGAACCCCATGGGCCAACGACTGGAGCGGGGAATGGGTTGCTGATATAGGGAAACAGCGGAGAGATAGCTTTTGAAAGCTACGCTGAAGCGCCGTGAGCAACATTGATGTCGAAGGAAGTTCTTATGAAGACAAACCAGCTGTTGAGCGTGATCCGGACCCGGCGAAGCGTGCGGGTTTATAAGGGCGGCAAGATCAGCGACGAGCAGCTCGAGAGCATCTTGGAGGCGGCGCGTTGGGCGCCTTCCGGAGCGAACACCCAGCCCTGGGAGTTCGTCGTCACGCGCGATCGCAAGAAGATGAAGCGGGTCCGGGAAATCTATGCCAACGAATGGAAACAGCGCAAACTGGAAGATCCGCTCCATTACAAAGGTCTCAAGAAAGATTATGTCGGCGATGTCAGCGTTCTCGTGCTGGTGTGCGGCGACGCGCGCACCAAGCAAGTTTATCTGACAACACGCCAGCCCGGCGACCGCGAGAAACTCTTTCAGGCGAGCATCGCCAACGCCGTGCAGCAAATGATGCTTGCCGCTGCGTGCATGAATTTGGGCACCGTGTGGGTGTCGGTGCGCGAGGAAGTCGAAGCGGAGCTCAGGGCGCTGTTCGAAGTTCCCGACGAGCTGCGTCTATTGTGGGTTGTGCCGATTGGCCATGCGCGCAGCTGGCCAAAAGCCAAACCCAGACGCCCGCCGGCCGCGTTCACACACTGGGAAATTTACGATTACAAGAAACTCCGGCCCGTTTCCGACATTCACGCGTGGCCCAAGAAATAGTTTTAAGTCTCGGCAATCTCGTATTTTTCGTGGTGCAGTTCCTGGCTCGCCTTGATGATGACGCGGTGATTGATTTCGCGTTCGAGATTTTCCAGGCTGTTATGCTTTTCGTCGTAAAGAAAGTTCGCGATGTCGGGGTGCAGGCGCACGACTATGTTTTTGCCGTTTTCGACGTTCGCCTGCTGACGCTTGATCGCCCGCAAAACATCGTAGGCGACTGTGGCCGCGGACTTGATCCGGC
>JAICHC010000222.1 GCA_025922795.1 Candidatus Binatia bacterium
CACCGAGTCCTTCCATTTCAGAATGCTGAAGAACGGTGTATTGGCACCCGCCGAGCGGCGGAATTCATCGTCGATCAAAGCGATATTTTGACGCAGCAACTCGCGCGTTTCGTGAGTCAGCCGACAGCGGTATTTCTGCGCGTCGTCGAAGATTCGGATTAGATTGTCCGGGCGATTTTTAATCACGTCCGCTTTCGTGACCGTCAGGTGGCCCTTGGTCAAGCGAATGCCCTCGCGCAGAGTTCGTCCAAAAACGTAGTCGGCGCCGAAGCCCGGGCGATCGCAATCGGTCAGCCGGTGAATGATCAGCGCGGAAAGCCGACTGATCTGCGCGGCATGCATGTAATACGTGCGCATGAACACCTCGACGCCGCGCAAGCTTCCCTCGCCCTGAAAGCCAAGCGCCGAGCTGACGTGCTCCTGTTGCTCGAAGGTCAGTTGGTCTTGGTGTCTGCCGCTGGAAAAGTGCAGCTCATTGCGCACGCGTAACAAGAAGTCCTGCGATTTTTTCAAGTGGGCGATGTCGGCCGGGCTGACTATGCCGGTGAGCGCCAGCGCGTCGAGATCTTTAGCCCTGAGTTTCGCTTGGGCGATCCAGCGGGCCGTTTGAATATCCCTCAGCCCGCCCTCGCCTTCCTTGACTTCGGGCTCGAGCAGATAAACCGAACCGCCGTACTGCGAGTGGCGCGCGCGGTTTTCTTCGAGCTTTTCGCGGATAAAGCGCCGGATACTCTTTTTGACTAGGCGGGGCGCTACGTTTTTTTCGAACTCCCGGTAGAGCGCAAAATCGCCGCATAAGAACCGCGCATCGAGGAGCGATGTGCGGACCCGCATATCGCTCTCGGCCAGACGCGCGCAATCGGAGACACTGCGTATCGCGTGACCGACCTGGAGCCCGGCGTCCCACAACGTGTGCAGCAAGGTCTCCGTGGCGGCCTCGACAAACGGCGACACTTTCCAGGAATAGAGAAACAGCAGGTCGATGTCCGAATGCGGATTTAACTCACCTCGGCCGTATCCTCCCTGGGCGATAAGGGCAAAGCGCATATTGGCTTGGACGAAGCGATCGCTGCACGCGGCGGAAACTGATGTGAACAGATGGCAAATTAAATGGTCCATCACGGTGGACCACGCCGCGGCGATTTCCAAGCCGCCGGCGCCGGCGCGATGCCGTTCTAGCAAGAGGGTTCGCCCGTTAGTGACATAGTCGCGCGCCAGACGCTTCAGGTCTTGATCTGACCGGGTGTCTTTTAGCAGCTCTAGCGAGATGGCGACGGCGTCCATAAATATTTACAGCGTTTTAACCATAAGGTTGGACTGGCCGAACTTCTCGATACCCTCGTAGAGCGCTTGCACCATCGCGTCCTGATAGTCTCCCCTGCTCATCACTCGGCCCTCGCCGCGGTTGGTGATAAAAAACATTTCCACCAGCACGCTCGGCATGCGCGCGCCGACCAGCACATAAAAAAGCGCCTTCTTGACGCCGAGATCTTTGACATCGCTCATGACTTTGGTCATGCCTCCGACCATTGAGCCCTGCAGTCGATGCGCCAACGTGATCGAATCTTCCAGCTTCATATTCTGGGTCATGTCACTCAAAATGAATTGTAGATCGGAAATATTGCGGCGCGAAGTGCTGTTTTCGCGCGCCGCCAGGCGGATCGCTGCCTCATCGGTCGTGTTATCGAGATAATAGGTTTCGACGCCACTGGCATCGGTGTTTGGGCTTGCATTCATGTGCAGGGAAATAAACAGATCGGCGTCTTCCGCGTTAGCCGTCGCCGTGCGATCCTCGAGCGCGACATAACGGTCGTCATTGCGCGTCAGAACCACCTGAACACCCATCTCGGTCGTCAACTTGCGCGCGAGCTTTTTGGCGACACTGAGCACGATGTCTTTTTCGGCGATGCCGCCGTGGCCCATGGCCCCAGGATCTTTGCCGCCGTGACCCGGGTCCAAGACAATTTTACGCAATCCTTTGATGGCGGGAACTGCCGTCGGCGGTTTTGCTTCCCGCAGCGCAGCCCGGCGAGGCGGTTCCTCCGATCGCGCCGGTGCCTTGGACGCCCCGTTGGTGAGGCCTCTTTGGCCGTAAATATCGATCACCAGACGATAGGGATCGGGCAGTAGAAAGGCGTTGTGGGAGCCGAGATCATTCATGTCGAGCACGATCCGCACCACGTCTTGGCTGTACTGGCCAATGCGCACCTGGCGCAACAAACCATCATCGACCGCGATCGGTTCTTTTGACGCCGCTCCCATTCGGGCGCCCGTTAAGTCGATATAGACTCGGGCCGGCAGTCCCTTGGCAGAGTCCGCTTTGAGTTGGCGCACCTCGTACTTGGCTTGTCGGGATAGCTCTAACATCACCCTTGTGTAACTCTTCCAAGACAAGAACCGCACGCCGGTAATCGCCGCTTTATCCGGCGGCACTGGGCGGTCCTCGGCTGTCGCGCCGTTTTCGCGAGGGCCTCGCTGCTGTCCCGAGATCAGCTCCGGCGACCGCACTGCAGCTCGGCTTCGTTTGGAATTTGGCATCTGAGCGGATACCGCGGCGGCGCTGAACCAAGCCAACGCCAGCATCCAAACTACGGCACGACGAAACTTTAAATAAGATGTGCTCTTCATAAAGCTCTCGCCTCTATTATGCCTTTATTTCTTGGCTTCTTCAGTGAGCCTGTAAAGCATATTCAAAGCCTCGAGGGGCGTCATCTGCGATGGATCGAGTCGGCTAAGCTCTTCGCGCAAGCGGTTGTCGGCGGCGCCGAATAAGCCCATCTGCACTGGCTGTGCCGTCGCGGTTTGCGCATCCGCCCCGAAGCTTGCGCCGCGACCGCCCTGCCCGCTTTCCAGTTGCGTAAGAATTTCCTTGGAACGGAAAACAACTTCCGGCGGCATGCCGGCTAAACGCGCGACATGAATGCCATAACTATGGCTTGAGGCGCCGGGCACCAGGTTGCGCAGAAAAATAATATCACCACGCCATTCCTTGACCGCAAAATGGAAATTCTTGATCCGCTCATGGGTCAAGGCCAGATCCGTCAATTCATGATAGTGCGTCGCAAACAAGGTTCGCGGCCGGCCGGCGGCATTGTGCAGCGCTTCGGCGACCGCCCAGGCGATTGAGATACCGTCGAAGGTGCTCGTTCCGCGTCCGACTTCATCGAGCAGGATCAAGCTTCGCCGGGTGGCATGATGCAGGACGTTCGCGGTTTCTTTCATCTCGACCATGAAGGTTGATTCACCACGCGCCAGTGAGTCCGCCGCACCGATGCGGGTAAAGATCCGGTCAACGACGCCGATGCGCGCATCGGCGCACGGTACGAAGCTGCCCATTTGAGCCAGGATGACGATCAATGCCACCTGGCGCATGTAAGTCGATTTGCCGGCCATATTAGGGCCGGTCAGAAGAATAATTTGTTGGGAGTCGGGTTCGATGGTGCAATCATTCGGTACGAACGCGCCGCGTCCGAGCGCCGCTTCGACCACGGGATGGCGGCCCTCGCGAATCGCGAGCCCTGCCCCAGTGTCGACTCGCGGGCGAGAGAAGTGGCGCGAGTCGGCCACCTCGGCCAGTGACACCAGAGCATCCAGAACCGCCAATGCATGGCTGATCGCTTTCAGTGCCGGGTAGTGCTCGCCGACGCGCTCACGCACCCGAGCGAGCAGAGCCAGCTCGATTTTTTCGATCACGCTCTCCGAGTTGAGCACTTTGGCCTCGTACTCTTTGAGCTCCGGAGTGATGTAACGTTCGCCGTTTGTCAGGGTTTGTTTGCGCAAATAATCCGCCGGCACCGACTTGAGATGCGAGTTGGTTACTTCAATGTAATATCCGAACACCCGGTTGTAGCGCACCTTGAGAGACTGGATGCCGGTGCGGCGCCGCTCGGCGGTCTCGAACTGGCGAATCCACTCTTTGGCATGGGCGCGCAGCCCGCGAATCTCATCGAGCTCGCTATCGAATCCGGAGCGAATGAAGCCGCCGTCTCTCGTGGCAAACGGCGGCTCGTCAACGATCGCCCGGGCAATCAAGCTCGGAACTTCCACCAGATCGGCCAGACCGTCGCGCAGCCGTGATAACAGCGGCGCCTCGACGGAACCCAACAGGAGGCGAATTTCTCCGACGGCGCCGAGAGTTTCCTTGATCGCAACGAGATCCTTCGGCAGAGCTGTCCCCGAAAGGACCCGACCAGCGAGCCGTTCGAGATCCTGGACTTTGGTCAAGCCGCTCTTGAGCTGCTGGCGCAGCCCGTAATGGTCGACCAGTTCTTGGACGCCTTCATGGCGCTCGCGGATCATGGTTGGATCGATGAGCGGATATAAAAGCCATTGACGCAAGCGGCGCGCGCCCATGGGAGTCGAGCTCCGGTCGAGAAGATGCAGCAACGAACCCTTACGGTCGCCGTGATAGTTCGCGGTGAGCTCCAGATGGACTCGCGTGCTCTCGCTCAGGACGAGACAGTGAGACGCCTCATAGGGCGAGAGGTCGCGCAACAGCTTCAGCGACTCGGCCGCATTGGTCTCGAGATAATGCACGATCGCTGATGCCGCCCGCACCCCTCCGGTGACTTCGCCCGTTCCAGTAATATCGTTGGCGGCCAGTTTCCGTTTCGCGGCATCGTCAAAAGTTTCTTCTGCAACCGCCGACAAGTGAATCGCGGGGAATTCCCGGTAAAGCCGCTCGCGCAATCGACCGTCGCGATCGCTCAGCAACGCTTCGCTCGGCTGAATCCGACCGAGCTCGTCGAAAAGCGCGGCTTCCTCGGCGAGCTCCGTGCAGCGAAATTCACCGGTGGTGATATCGCTCAGGGCGAGGCCGAAAGCTTCGCCGTTTTTGCAAACTGCCGCCAGAAAATTATTTTCCCGGCCATCGAGCGCTTCGGCGGCGGTGACCGTTCCTGGCGTGATCACCCGCACAACCTCGCGCTTGACTACGCCCTTCGCGGTTGCCGGGTCTTCCACCTGCTCGCACACCGCGACTTTGTGACCGGCCTCGAGCAGTTTTTGAATATACGGTTCGGCCGAATGATAGGGCACGCCGCACAACGGCACCGAGCCGTCGTCGGTTTTGTTACGCGAGGTCAACGCGATGTCGAGAATTTTTGCAGCGGTTTGCGCGTCTTCGAAAAACATTTCGTAGAAATCGCCCAGCCGAAAAAACAAGATGGCATCGCGGTAGCGCTCCTTGATCTGGAGATACTGCTGCATCATCGGTGTGACTTTGGCCGGTTCCATGGGTGTCTAAGCCGCACCGCCGTGTTTGTCGTAGAGCCGCGCCGGCTTGCGCCGCTTGCGCGGCGCGAGGACTGCTCGCTTGGTTTCCAGGTCGAGCGCGCGCACCAAGCTGCCGATACCGAGCGAGAGCACGAACTGGCGCTTCATGGCATCGAGAATTTTTTGCCGATCGTCGGTGATCACGAACAGCTCCTCGCCGTCGGTCAAATACCTCAACGACTCGGCCGGGCGCGCTGTGCTTGACGAATGCAGCTTGAGAGGGCGCAAACAGCGTCGGATCATTTGCAGGCTGAAACCATGATGCGCCAGGTCTTTGACGACCTTGAGACAGACGAGATCGTTGAAGGAGTACAATCGCTTGGTGCCGCG
>JAICHC010000223.1 GCA_025922795.1 Candidatus Binatia bacterium
ACATAGAGCCGCGAAAAGGGCTGCAGAGCGGCCACTAGCGCAACGGACATTTCAACGACAAGCGGACAACGCGAAGCTCAACGGAAGTTATCAATACTCCAATCTTTCGTGCCTTCGTAGGACAGGGTCTGATCCGGATGCTTTGACGATCACTCCAGAAATTTTGCGGACAGCCGCAAAATTTGAACGATTTGAACGCCGAACCGCGGTTGACAGCCGCTGCCAACTTTGAGATGAATCCAAACTACAGGAGGGCAACGACTATGTTCGCGAGCATCCGACATATCGCGGTGATGACCGAAAACTGGGACCGAGAAGCAAAATTTTACCAGACGATTTTCGGCATGAAGAAAATCACCAACGGCATGACCGATGAAAAGGGTGAATACAACAAGGATCGCGGCCACCTGAGCGACGGCGTGATCGGTCTTGCGCTGCTACAGCGCCAACCGGGGTTTAGATCGGGCCTGGATCACTTCGGCTTTGCCGTCGAAGACGTGCAAGTCGTCCGCGACCGGCTCAAACAGTATTATCCTGAGGTCAACATTCATCAGAGTCAAGGCCACGTGCCGTTCGCCGGGTTGCGCGGTCATGACCCTGATGCCAACCAGTGGGACCTCTCTCAGAAGGGCATGAATAATGTGCGCGAAGGCTACGTCGAGTTCGGTTGGGAGCAGCCGCGCTGGATCAATCATATCTGCATTCGTAGTGGCCGGCCGGCTTATCTCGCCGAGTTCTATCAAAGAGTTTTCGAGCTAAAACCGGTCGAAGGCTTGTCCGGCGACAACAGTTATTATCTTACGGACGGAAAGGTAGGGCTCGCGATTCGTCCATGGGACATGGTCCAGTATCGCGGCCAGATGGCGGGATTGGATCATTTTGGTTTCAAGGTGGACGATTTAGAGCAAATCAAGAAAGATCTCGACGCCCTTGCCACCGCCGCTCCGGCTTCGGCTCCGAGGAAAATCGCCATCGGCCGTGACGGCGAAACACGTCAAGAAAATCTTGAAGGCTGCAAGCTCTGCAGACAGAGCTTATCCGATCCCGACGGCGTGCTCTTGGATTTAACCGACTAGCGATTTTTCCGGATGGGCGCTTCCCTCAAAGAAATCGTTGACTTATATCAGGAACGACCTCTAGAGGAAGCGTCGACTCCTCCCTGCTCGTGGTATATCGATCCGCGTATTCTCGATTTGGAGCAACGCACCGTATTTTCGCAGTCATGGCAGTTTGCCGGCCGTGTCGATCAGCTCTCCGGACCCGGTCAGTACGTGACCTGTGAAATCGCCGGGCAACCGATTGCAATCGTCCGCGGGAACGATGGCGCTCTGCGCGGTTTTCACAACGTCTGCCGGCATCATGCCGCCGCGGTCCTGACCCAACCGCACGGTCAAGTGCCACATCTGCGTTGCCCTTACCACGGCTGGACCTACGATTTGGAAGGTCAGCTGGTGCTGGCGCCGGAATTCGGCGGTGTTGCCGCCTTTGACCGCAGCACCCATGACCTCGTTCCAGTCCAATTGGCCGTCTGGCGGGGCTGGATTTTTGTAAAACTCGCCGCCGGTGAACCGGCACTGGAAGAGTTCCTGACTAACGGTCTTGTCGACCGTTTTGAGCCTTTGAACCTTGCGCGACTCAGGTGGCTGGAACAGCGCCGTTACGGCCTGCATTGCAACTGGAAGGTCTTCATCGATAATTATCTCGACGGCGGCTATCACGTTCCGCACATTCACGGCGGTTTAAATAGTGTGCTTGATTACAATAGCTACACCATTGAAACCGGTGAGCGATTTTGTCTGCAGTCGAGCCTGATGGAAACAACCGCGGGCGAAGCTGCGATAAACTCGGTTCGCAAAGGCCGCCGCGCTCACTACTACTGGATTTATCCGAATTTCATGGTCAACGTTTACGAAGACGTCATGGATACCAACCTCGTCATTCCGCGTGCCGTCGATCGAACCGAGGTCATTTTCGATTACTATTTTGCCGATGTTTCCAATCGCGCGCGGGAGAGCAATCTCACCAGCATTGCTGTTAGCGAGCAGATCCAAGCCGAGGATGCCGCCATCTGCGAATCCGTCCAACGCGGCTTAAACTCGCGGGCATACTCGACGGGCCGGCTATCGGTCCGGCGCGAGGCCGGCGAGCATCTTTTTCATCGCCTGCTCCACGCCGACTTGATAACTGGCCTGTAACCGAGTGATTCAATAGCTAACTGCGATGGAACCCATTGGTATTCGGATTGGCGCTCGACCACCGAAACACTGGTCGACTTTTTGCCAAGCCTGCCAATTCAGCGTAGAATTCTTTTGCACTCGATACCAAGAGAAATTTGCGCGATGGCACCTAAAATTTACATCGATGGCCAAGCCGGGACCACGGCGCTGCGGATCCGCGATTGGCTCGCCGGGCGCAACGATCTCGAAGTCGTCACGCTCCCCGAAGAGCTGCGCAAAGATCCGCAAGCCCGCAAGAAAGCTCTGCGCCAGGCGACCATTGTTCTTCTGTGTCTGCCGGACGATGTCGCAAAAGAAGCAGCGGAATGGCTGGCCGACTCCCCGGTGCGAATTCTCGACGCCAGCACGGCGCATCGTGTCAGCGATGACTGGATCTATGGCCTGCCCGAGCTAGTCGGCGGCCAGCGTGAGCGGATTGCTACCGGCCAGCGCGTTGCCAATCCCGGCTGCTACGCATCAGCCGTGATCCTGCTCGTGCGGCCGCTCGTTGACGCCGGTCTGCTCTCGCCGGAAGCTCCGCTCTCGATTCATGCTCTGTCAGGCTATTCGGGCGGCGGCCGCTCGCTGATCGAGCGGTGGGAAGATCCCGAGAGGGGGCTGCTCAAACTCAACTACGAAGCTCCCTACAGCATGACCAAGCTTCACAAGCACATTCCAGAGATCATGCGCCACGGCGCGCTCAGCGCCGAGCCTCAGTTTCTGCCGAACGTCGGTCCTTTTCGCTGCGGCATGCGCGTGCAAATCATGATTCCGGCAAAAGCTTTATCAAAAGCTTTATCCGGCAAAGCGATCTGGGAAACGCTGGCGGCGCGCTACGAGAACGAGCCGTTCGTTCATGTCGACACGCTGGCCGATGCCGCCCAAGCGAGCGAATCAACCTTCAATCCGCAAGCGCACAACGATACCAATCGGATCTCGTTGACTGTGCTGGCGCACCAGTCCGGGCATGTTCTCTTGATGGCGCGGCTCGACAATCTCGGCAAAGGGGCGGCCGGGGTGGCGATTCAAAATCTCAACTTGATGCTCGGGGTCGCTGAAGACACAGGGTTGCCTAAGTAGAAGTATGCCGAAGGGCGACTAGCGTCGTCTAGCCCGCTCCGACTTTCGCGCATTCGGCACGATCCGTAACCGTGGCGGAACCAGAGGGAGTACTCCACGAATTGCACCGGCCGCAAGCGAAAACCGTTTCTCACGGGGTCCGTCCCACGTCAAACCGTAAGCGTCACGAAGTTTTTCCGGCAGCAATCCGGCTGTCAGCAGACGAAAGACCGGGGCGGCGGGCTTGAGAAGCCATGGATCAGGATAGAGAATCTGTCGGGCCAGAGTCCGCGCGGTGGGACCCACGGTAATAGTTTCGCTTTCGATCGTAGCAGCCACGTAGCCCTCGAACGCAGCAAGCGACGACGGAATGTTTGTTTCCTGGATCCCGAACAGGCGAGCCAGCTTCTTGGAATCCTCGTAGTATTCGTGACGATCCACTGCGTTCAGCGGAGCGACTAGAAGATCGTAGGCGCTCATGGCCGAATCAACCAAGGTCGCGTGCACCCAGAATAACAGCGCTTGATCCGAGGCATCGTACGGCGCGCCGGCTGGCAGCGGCTCGCCTTGCCACACCGCGCCATGAACACGCTGATGAATAACTTCAACTTGCCTCAGCGCAGTGCGGGCCCTGGAAGCGTCATCGAATACGATGGACCACATGGCGCTCATGGTGCGGTACAAGCGGCCGAGTGGATTCCCCTGAAACCGGCTGTGCTCCGCGACCCCGGCGGCGACTTTCGGATGGGCTAACTGCATGAGCAGTGCCCGCCCGCCCGCCAGCAGCAAAACCATTTCTCGATCAACTGCCCAAATTTTGCTTTCGGCGTCAAAAAAACCATCGCTGACTTGTTGATTGGTTTTGATCATGAAGATGATTGCGGCACAAAGGAATCAATTGATAAACATAGGAAGGAACGACCAACCCGTGAAATTCATGCGACGCTATCGCCGTGCAACACAAGCTCGATTTTTTGACTGCGCTGATTCGCATCTGGCAAAATCCACCAGGCGAGAGCGCCGAGCGCGAGCGCACCCAGTCCGCAAATGAGATAAAGCAAGTCGATACCGCTGCGATCCATCAGCCAGCCGGCCGAGATGTTCGACGCGATCCCGGCGATGCCGCTTCCGACCATGGAAAGTATTCCCTGGGCCGTCGAGCGTAATTTTTCCGGCGCGACCATGTCGAGGTAAAGCGGGCTGCCCATATTCAACCCCACGACGGTAACGCCGTGCAGCGCCTGCACGGCAAACAACAAAGCAGGATCGGTGATGAGCGCGCACAGCGTCCAGCGCATGCCGCCGATCAGCACGCCGACACCGAGTAGGCCTCGCGCGCCGAGCCGTTTCAAGCCGCTGCCGGTTGAAAACACAAGCGGAATTTCCACGAGCAACATGAGCACCCACATGTCGCGGATGGTCGTGAGATCACCGCCGCGAGAGCGCACGAAGAGCGGAAATAGCCACATCGGTCCGTGCATAAGAAAATGAGCGATGAGTGAAAAAAATAGAAAACGTAAAAAGGCCCGATTATGGATCAGCTCGCGCCAATCGCCGCGCGCCGCCCGTAAAGCCACCGCGCCTTTTTTGGGAAGAAAAAAGGCGATGAAAGATGCCACCAGCACCAAGCTTGCTGTGATCGGAAACATCAAACCGAGACCGGGTTGGGAAACATTCGCGTCGAAGACCCGCTGGTCCAACGGCGCTCCGAATATCTGCATTATCCACGGAAAAACCATGATCAAGATGAAGTAACCGATGGTTCCCCAGGCCCGCACGTGACCGAAGGCATGACGGCCGGCATCGCCTAAGATTGCCAAGCTCACCGACGTCATCATCGGAAAAATCGCCGTTCCCACCAACGCCAGAGCGGCGGTCGCCAGCACGATCGGCCAAAAACTATCGGCCAGGCCGAGTCCCAAATAGCCTAACGCCGTTCCGACGGTGAGAAACGCCAACGTCCGGCTGCGCGCTCCGGTTCGGTCGGCAAGTTGCCCCCAAATGGGCTGAGCCATCATGCCGACGAAGGGCGAGATCGCCAGAATTAATCCGACCTGCGTTCCCGTCAGCCCGGCATTCTCGCGCAGATAGAGGGTAAAATACGGGTAGAAAATTCCGAGTGAGCCGAAGTAGACGAACCAGAAAAGCGTGAGCGGAATAGAATGCCACATTCGGCGATGATAGCATCAGATGGATCCGGTATCAGCTGATGGCGACCGAATTCGACGAGAAAACGATCTGCACCGCGCCTCACGCCGTCCACACGATCGGGCTTTC
>JAICHC010000224.1 GCA_025922795.1 Candidatus Binatia bacterium
AAGACTTTCCCGTACAATCGGGCAATGACAGCTACGAGCTGATCGTGTCGCTTACCGGCGAGAACACCAGCCGATATTTGACGGCGGGACGACCGCGCGTCGATCGGATCGGCGACTGCCAAAAAGGATTGGCCACTTATGTCGTTCTCCCGGTCAGCCAAATCTTCCGTTATCAGGGAGCCAACGTCGAACCGAGCTTAGACGTGCTTGCGCTGGTTCACGAACTGGGGCATGTATTCGGAGCCGAACACGTTGACGATACCAACTCGGTCATGCATGAAAACTTGGCCTACCGGACCGAATTCGACGCCGGGAACCGAACGATCATTCAAAAAAACCGCAGCTGCCCGTTTGCGCGATAGGCGGTTCGGCGGTAGTGCTGTTTTGGATTTTGGCTTTATCGATTGGAACCGGCGTGGCCGAACGGTTCAACCCGGTTCAGTCGTTCGGACTTGTATGTTGAGCAATCTCCGCATCGTCATGGTTCGCCCGCACGGCTCGGGCAACATAGGATCGGTGGCGCGCGCGATGAAAAATTTCGGTGCCGCCGAGCTCGCCATCGTGGGGCAAGCGCGCACGCGAAGCTTCTGGGCGCGCGCCATGGCCGTGCATGGCCGAGACGTTCTTGCCGATGCCAGATGCTACGATTCGATCCGCGCGGCGATTTCCGACTGCGCGTTGGTCGTCGGCACCACCTGCCGTTCCGGACTCTATCGACGCCATAGTCGGACGGCGAGAGAGGCTGCGCCGGAAATTACCGCCGCCGCGCAGAAAGGTAAAGTCGCGCTGCTTTTCGGTCCGGAAGATCACGGCCTGAGCAACAAGGACCTCGAGCATTGTCAGCTCCTGGTCACGATTCCTAGTCATCCCAGCTATCAATCTCTCAACGTCGCGCAGGCCGCGGTGATTTGTCTCTACGAGCTTTACGGTGCGGCGCTGGCACCGGCCGAGCAAGGCGGCATTGAACGCGCGGAGGCTGAACAGGTCGAAAGGCTGTTCGACATCATGCGAAACTCACTGCTCAAGATCGGCTTTTTGGATTCGGAAAACCCCGAACATATGCTGCTTGCTTTTCGGCGCATTTTCGGCCGTGCAGGCCTCGAAGACAAAGACGTGCGAATTCTCACCGGCATGTTTCGCCAGATCGAATGGTACGCCAAAGACGGTTGGAAAGTCATCGAAGAGAAGGAAAAGAAGGGCGTCAAAGTTCGCTAGGAGAAACCGACATGAATGTCAATCACTTCAAGCTTGAGAAAACAGGCGTGCTGTTTTTCGATATTTTAAACGGCTACGTTCCGGAGTCTGAACCCGGCAGACCGCGCGCGCTCAAACCGTGGATTCAAAATGCCGTACGGCTCAGCAAAGCCGCGCGAGCGGCCGGGCTGCCCCTTTTTTTCGCCAAGGGCAACCATCGCCCGGACAACGCAACAACTGCGCTCTTGCTCACCGACACCAACAACTCCCTCACACCCTGGCCCAACGGTGAAGTGACCAAACCGAAAATGCATGTCATCGCCGGCGACAAGAGCTCTGACGTGCTCGCCGACCTCGGTCCCCGACCGGAAGACTATTACATCGTCAAATACCGCTGGAGCGCCTTTTTCCAAACCTATCTAGATCTCGCGCTGCGTACCCGCGGCATCGACACGATCATTATTTCCGGCGGATCCACCGACGTCGGCGTCACTTCAACTTTGTATTCCGGCCGGGACTTGGACTATAACATGATCGTCGCCAGCGATGCTTGCGGCACGTCGCACGACCAGCGAGCTCACGACACGCTTATGGAGCTGATTTTCCCGCGCATGGCGCGCGTGCGGACGACGGATCAAGTGATCGAGATGATCCAGAGGGCTCGGGGATAAAAGACTCATAGAATAAACCCATTTTTTGAGGCCGTTCAAAAAGGTTTAGTTGCGAGGCGCGCGATGGTCGGCGAGCGGAGGCGTACAGAGGAAGTACGTCGGAGCGAGTCGAACGAGTGCAACGAAGCAAATGAGCCTTTTTCAACGGCCTCACCCAAAAGGAGGACAGAATGGCATCCAATGGTACAGCCCAGGTCGGCATTAGTAAAAATATCAGGCAGATCGGCCGCACAGATCTCCCCGGCGGCGGTTCGATTGTCGTGGAAAACGGTTTCGCTTTCGTCGGCCACATCGATCCGCCGCACGGCACTTCCATCCTCGACGTGCGCGATCCGAAACATCCCAAACTCGTTGCTCAACTCGAAGTCCCGGAAGGCATTCATTCTCACAAGGTGCGCGTCAGCGGCGACCTGATGCTGATCAACTATGAGCGCTATAAAACCAAGAAAGAGCCCGATGCGGGCCTTAAGATCTTCGATATCTCCGATCGCTCCAGGCCGCGCGAGATCGCCTTTTTCAAAGCTCCCGGCAAAGGCCTGCATCGCTTCACTTTCGACGGGCGCTATGCCTATCTTTCGCCCACGATGGAGGGTTACGTCGGCAATATCGCCATGATCCTCGACCTCAAGAAGCCGGAGAAGCCGGAAGAAGTCTGCCGCTGGTGGATGCCGGGGCAATGGACTGCCGGCGGTGAGACACCGAACTGGCACGGCACCGACACTCGTTGCCATCACCCGATTCGCCGCGGCGACCGTCTTTACATCAGCTATTGGCACGGCGGTTTCGCTATCGTCGATATTTCCGACATGAGCAAGCCCAAAACCATAAGCACGCTCGACTGGAGCCCGCCGTACCCGTGCCCGACACACACCACGCTGCCGATGCTGAACAAGATCATGGATCGCGACTGGTTGATCGTCACGGATGAAGAAGTCGGTGAGAAGCTCAATGAAACCCACAACGCCTTCCTCTGGGTCGTGGATATTACCAAGGAAGAGCTGCCGCTTCCCGTCGCGACGTTTATCGTGCCCTTTGAAGGGAAGTCGACAGGTCGTCATCGGTTCGGTGCGCACCAACCCGCCGAGCAGGTTTACGGCAACACGCTATATGTCACGTGGTTTGGCGGCGGCCTGCGGGCAGTCGATTTTTCCAACCCCTACGTTCCCAAAGAAGTTGGCTACTACATCCCGAACCCGGGCAAAGGCCATGACGTCGTCATGAGCAATGACGTTTTCCACGATAAGGACGGCAAGCTCTATTTGATCGACCGCTATGAGGGGTTGGAGATTTTAGAACCACAGACTTAAGAAAAACCCCGTTCAAAAGTTCAACCGTTCAACGTTCAACCGTTTCGGAGCTTTTACAATCAACTTCCGGTTCCGTTTCCCAACCTTGAATCTTTGAACCTTGAACTTTTGAACGGCTATTGGTCGTGAAGCTCTACAACGTCTCTTACTCCGGCAACTCCTACAAAGTCCGCTTGTTGCTCGCGCATCTCGGCATGCCGTGTGAAACGATCGAAGTCGATATTCTGAAAGGCCAAAGCCGTACCCCGGAATTTCTCAAGATCAACCCGAACGGCCGCACGCCGGTGCTCGACGATAACGGTTTCGTCTTGGCAGAATCCAATGCGATCCTCGCCTACCTTGCGCGCGGGACGAAATATCTGCCTGAAGATCTAAAGAAGTTCGCGCTGACCTTTCAGTGGATGTTCTTCGAGCAATACAGCCACGAACCTTTCATCGCGACTTCCCGCTTCTGGTTGCAGCACAAGCCCGACTCGCCGGAAAAGACTGCGTTGCTCGCCTCTAGGCGCGAAGGCGGCTCGGCCGCGCTGAAGATAATAGAAGATCACTTTCAAAGAATGACTTCTTCGTCGGCGATTACAGCATCGCCGACATCGCGCTCTTCGCGTACACTCACGTCTCGCACGAAGGCGGATTCCCGCTCGACAATTTTCCGAGGATCAGAAGTTGGATTGAACGAGTACAGGCGCAGCCGGGATTTATCGCGATGTCATAGCCATGGAAACGGTGACAGGCCGCATCCAATCGGAACGCAGTGAACAGCGCATCGATGGAAATTCGGCAAATGGGATTTCACATTCGTACTCGCCTAATTTCCTCCAGCTCCTCCAAGGTCCGCGGCCAATCATCTTTTAACAACCGCGACAAGCTCCGATCCGCCAGCAGTTTCCCGCCGGTCTGGCACTTCGCGCAGTAGTTGGTTTCATTTTCCACGTGGACAATGCGCTGGACTGGTGAGCCGCAGACCGGGCACGGCTTGCGGTACTTGCCGTGTACGGCCATGTCGGGGCGAAAGGCGGTGACTTTTTCCGGGAATCTTCCGTTTCTTTCCTTGCGCAATCTATCGATCCAGCTGATCAGTGATTCTCTGATCGCATGGTAGAGCGTCTCGATTTCTTTTTCCGTCATTTGTTTGGTCAGGCGAATCGGCGACAGACGCGCGCGATGGAGAATCTCGTCGGAGTAGGCGTTGCCAATGCCGCTGAATAAACCCGGATCGGTGAGCGCGCGTTTCAACGTGTGATTTTCACGCGTGAGTGCTCCACGAAATTGCTCGAGGCTGGCGTCGAAAACTTCCAAACCTCCCGGATCATGCTCCTGCAAGCCGGCTTGGCCGCGAACCAGATGAATCGATGCGCGTTTTTTGGTGCCGGCTTCGGTCAGGAGCAACGTGCCATTAGGGAAGTCGAAGGCGGCCTGGCCGTACTTGCGGGCGATCCTTGCGCCCTTCGGTTTCCAGTGAAATCGCCCGGCGATCATCAGATGAAAAATGAGAAAGAGATCCTCTTCCAGCTCCAAGACGATGCGCTTGCCGAGGCGGCGTAGTGCTTTAACTTTCTTTCCCTCAGCGGCGCTGATCGGCGGATCGAAGGAGCGCAAGACAAACGGACTGCCGATGCGGATCTTTTGAATCGGTTGATTCAGCACCCGTTCAGAAAGCGCCTCGATGTAAACGGTGACGTCAGGCAGTTCGGGCATGGCCTGTCAGGAAAAGGGAACCCCAGAGTTTTGCCCCTACAGTCCGCGTTAAACGCCCGGACCGTCTCGAACCCTTTTTATTGTAGCCCGCCGCTTTCGCGCAGCGTGAGAAACTCCTTCGCCTGCATCGGGAAGAGAACGCCGAGCAGCACGTCTTCCTCGTTCTTCGCAAGTGGGCCGAGATCCTTAATCGCTTTGTCCCAGTCGCCGGGATCCGCCATCTCGCCGGACCGCAGCGAGTAGTCCGGCTCTTTGTCCTTCATAATCTTCTTGATTAAGTCCTTGTTGACTTCACCCGGCGGGCGCCCATACCTGCCTTTCACATAATCACTGGTCTCCCGGCTTACGATCTTATAGCGTTCGCCGGCGAGAACATTGAGCACCGCCTGGACGCCGACGATCTGGCTTGTCGGGGTCAGCAACGGCGGATGCCCCAGGTCCTTTTCCACGCTCGGCGTTTCTTTGAGCGCCGCGTCCATCAAATCCATGCGCTTGGCTTCTTTCAATTGCGCCACCATGTTCGAGATCATGCCACCCGGGACCTTGTGAATGAATACGTCCGCGCTGACACCCGTGTAGCCGGTCTCGTATTTCTCATACTTTTCCTTGATTTGCCGCGTAATTTGCGCAGGTTCCTCGAGGCGCTTCACATCGA
>JAICHC010000225.1 GCA_025922795.1 Candidatus Binatia bacterium
CATGAAGATGCTCAGCACGATGCCGCCGTACCAACCGATGGCGGCGCTTTCTGTCGTGTCCAAGAGCTCGCTCATGGCCGGAAAAAGGACGATGGCGTAGAGATAGCCGTCCATGATGTCGAGCGCCCAACCGAGGCTGGCACAGATCAGCACGCGCCATTGATAGGGTGTCAGGTCTCTATACCACTTCGATTCGACCATGATGGGTGACTGGACGATAGAGGTAGATTATTTCCCGTCGAAAACCTCCGCGTCGTTTGAGCTCCCAGACTTTGACTTTGCGGCAAGACTCTGCAGTTGGAAGTTGAAGCTTGTTTCCGAATGGTTTCAAACACCCGGCCACTCGCGTAAGATGAACAAGACTACGACACCGTTAGATCCCATGCCAAGCCTTCGCAATCTTCGCACGCTCCGTTCTCTCAAGCACCGAAATTTTCGTCTCTTGATGGAAGGCGCGTTGATCTCGAGCTCAGGCGATTTCATGCAAAACGTCGCGCAGAGCTGGCTGGTCTGGCATGTTTCCAAATCGCCTGTTGCCATCGGCGTCGTGGCTTTTTTCGACACTTTGCCGCGATTGCTTGTCGGCGCTCTCGGCGGCGCCATTGCCGACCGATTCGATCGTCGGCGCGTGCTGATGATCACTCAATCGACGGCGATGATCCAAGCGATTATTTATTGGCTCGCCGTTCAGTTTGAGGTGATTGAGCTATGGCATATCGCTGTCCTGGCGTTTTTTCTCGGCACCGTAAATACGATCAATCAGACGGCGCGACAATCGCTGGTCAGCAGCCTGGTGCCCAAAGAAGAACTGCTCAATGCTATCGGCTTGCAATCCTCGGTGTTCAATTTTTCAAAGATCCTGGGGCCGACCACGGGAGGCTTGATCATCGCCTATATCGGCATCGCCGAATGTTTCCTCGTCAATGCAATCAGCTTCGTATTCTTGCTGTTGAATCTTTATTTGATGGAGTTGCCGCCCTGGCAAAAGCGCGCCGGTGAACAGAGTCTTTGGGCCGACGTGAAGGAAGGGTTTAATTATCTGCTCGGCAACCGGCGCTTGCTTTATATCGTCGGGCTTTCGTATGTGATCGCCACGTTCTGCGCCCCGTACAACCGCTTCGTGCCGATCTTCGCAACCAATGTCCTAGACGTCGGTGCCTCGGGATTTGGTTTGCTTATGTCCGCCCCGGGGATCGGCGCCACTGTGGCGGCGTTAGTGCTTGCATCGGTGAACAAGCTCCGCGTCGGGGTCAGCTCGATCTGTTACTGTGCCATGGGGTTCGCGTTGTTCATCACCCTGTTCGCCTTTTCCCACTATTTCTTTTTATCATTCTTCTTCCTGGCGATGGTTGGATTTTGTCAGATCGCCGGACGCGCATTATCCAACACAGCGATTCAAACCGCGACGCCGCCCCATCTGCTCGGGCGGGTTTTGAGCTTGTTTTTTATGGACCGGGGCCTGTGGTCGTTGGGCAGCGTGATCATCGGCGCCGCCGGCGCGGCCATCGGCATGGATTGGACCCTCGCCCTGTGCGGCGCGGTGTGCGCCATCGCCGCCACCCTGCTGCTAAGCTCCAGCCGTAAATACCGTGCCGAGGTAGCGCGGCAGCGGCGCGAGTTCGGCAGTGTTACGCCACGATCGGATCTCTGAGCGGGATGTGGCTCGGGATTTTCGGCACGCGCGTCCTTGGCTTGCCGTCGACACCCGAGTTGCCCGCTCCGAGCAGAAGCATTCTTCCTTCACCGGTGTTGCACAGCTGGTAAGATTCGCCTGATTTGAGCAGGACGGTGTCGAACTGCTTTAGCACGAACTCACGATGCGGTGTGCGCACCGTGCATTCTCCTTCCAAACACATGAAAATATGATCATCGTTCTCGTGGTAGTGCATGTCGTCCTGGAGCTTCGGATCGCAATTGATCACCCAAAAATAAGCCAGATCGGTTCGCCACAGACTCAGATGATTGATTCCGGGATTGGCGTCGGCTTCCTTGATGGCATTTTTCATCTCGACCATTTGGCAACCTCCTTAAGATAAAACATTCAAGTTGTTACAAGTTTCCGTCGGTCACATAGCTTAAGGGTCCTTGTAGGTGGCGGGCTTTGCTTGCGGACGCGGTGGTCTTTCTTTGGGCTTTACCAGCCGTCCGTGGGTGCCGTCGCAAAACGGATGATCTTTGGAGCGCCAGCAACGGCAGATGGCAATGGTCGTCGGCTCGTCGAATTCGATGATATGCGGCTGGATGTTGGTCTCGGCATGGGAGCCGTCGCAGAACGGCGGATTTTTCGTGCGCGTGCAGCGGCAGTAGGCAACGCTTTTGGATACCTGCTTGACTATCGTCGGTTCGATCAGATCATCGTAGGACAGCGGCATAATTGGGCTCCTTTGTGATCGCTGAATGCTTTCTAGTATCTTTCTTGGAAAACCGCAAATTACGAGAGCGGCTCGTCATGACCGTTGCAGCAATTTTAACGCATTGCGGCTGAAAATGCCCTCACGTTCGTTGGCCGTAATCGGCAGCTCTTCGATGATTTTCTTCGCGCGCGGCAGCAGCGGCAACAGCGGCGGCGCATCGCTGCCAAAAAGTAAGTGTTCAGCGCCAATTGTCTGATAAGCGCACATGATCGCCGGTGGGTGATAGGCAACGGTATCCATGTGAAGAGTTTTCAAATATTCGCTCGGGCGTTGGGTAATGCACATGGGCTCGTAGGGGCCGAGGCCGGAAGCACGGTCGCCTAGCTAGTAGGCGTAGTCCATGCGTCCGATGACGTCGCAAATGCCGCCGCCGAGATGGCAGCCAACGAATTTGATGTTCTGATAACGTTCGAAGACGCCGCGAACGATCAGCCGCGCGATGCTCAAGCATTCGTCGAACGGCCGGCCGACACTCGAAGCCAAGCGATAGTCGCGCATGCGTTCCTCGCCGTAACCGACCGACGGCGCGTGCATCATCACCGGTATGCCGAGGCCGGCGACCATTTCAAAAAACGGGCTGGCCGCGTCATCGTCCGGATAGGCGTGCTGGTGACTCGAATTGATGAGCACGCCGTGCAGGCCGCACTCGACGATCGCCCGTTCCAGCTCCTTCATGAACGGCGTCCCACCGCAGGGCAGCGTGCTGGTGAAAACGATGACGCGTTCTTTGTATTTTTGCTGGATCTCCGCGCCGTATTCGTTCCAGCGTCGCAAAAACTCGAGCGAATCGTCATCGGTCTTGTCTTTGAGATAATGGATCGTATTGCTGACCACGCAGCGATCGATACCGGCTTGCTCATGGGCTTCCAAGAGATTCTCGATTGTCAGCGGCGTGGTGTCGCCCCAACGTCGGTCCTTGGCGAGTTCCGGAGGGTAGACATGGGCGTGCCAGTCGATGATCATGGGTTTATCCCGCCTCGTAATACTAAGATCCTGCCATTTCAGATTCATGGACTCGATCAGAGCTATTCTCTTGGATCGAAGCCACGTAGCTTTTCGATAGCATCGGGCGTCATCCTGAGCGAAAGCGAAGGATCTGCGCAGATTCTTCGTCGCTCAGCTCCTCAGAATGACATTTGCCGAATGGCGCTAGTAAAGTGAACCTTATTACAAACCCTAGATTGATCTAACGTGCTTTGATCCCCAACTCCACCTGGGCGGCCCGGAGAAAACTCAGATCGACGACTTCACCGGACGCGACTTCGCGGGTGACTTTGGCGCTCCGACGGGCCTGGTCGATGACTAGCTTCAACCCGTCTTCAGGCACCGATCCGTCGGCGTTGAATAAGTTTTTCAAAGCGTCGTAAGACGCGTATGCAAATTCGCGCTCTACTTTGCCCCAAGCGATCAGGGTTTTTACCGCGTCGTCGCGGTTGTCGCGGATAAAACGGTTGGCGCGGATCGTCGCTTTGATGACACGGCGGATCTCGTCGGGTTTCTCTCGGATCTTTCGCAAGTGCGTGCCGAGGCCGAGATAGGGGAAACTGAAAAGCTCGTAGGCGCGAGCGAGGATTTTATAACCTTGCTTTTCCATCTGAGTGTCCGCCGGCGGCGAAATAACCACCACGTCGACCACCCTTTGCTTGAGCGCGGTCAAGCGGGCGGCGTCCGAGCCGAGAGCGAGAATTTTGATCTCTTTTTCGGGATCGATCCCGGCTTGCTTGATCATCAAGCGCGCCGCGACCTCGGGTGTTGCGCCGAAGCTGCTGATGCCCAAAGTCTTGCCTCGAAGATCCGTTAACGATTTGATCTCGGGTTGAGCGATCAACGTCATCGGCCAGTTGTCGAGATAGCCGGCCACGATTCTAACCGGCAGCCCGGCGATGGCGCCGCCGACCACGGCGCCGAAGAGCTGACAATAGTCGACGTCGCCGGTCGAAAGCGCCGTGATCGCCACATTGGGATTCATTCGAATGATCTCGGTGGCGACGTTTTCGTCTTTGAAAAATCCCTGTTTCTGAGCCACTGCGACGGTCAAGTTGGGCATGTTCGGGTTCGACACGGCGATACGGATTCGGTCCAACGCCGCCGCCGGTGCGCCGAGTAAGCTCACTGCGATAAGGACAAGCAAGAGCTTGGTGATCATCATTTGTTTAGTTCCAGCAGCCATAAAACGAACATCAAAAAGCCGTTGTATCGGGACTTTTCTCGCCGGCTATCCTCAGCCGCAGCGAGGGATCCGCCTTTTCAGCGGTTATCTTGATCCTACCGCGCCATTTTGGCGGCGGTAGGATTTCAAGCTTTTATCATTCTATTCGAAACCGTACAAAGCGGCCGGATTGTCGACCAGGATCTTTTTTCTTGTGCTTGCATCGGGGGCGAACTCAGCGAGCAGATCAATCAAATCGCCGTCGTTGGGCGTATAACCCGGAGCGAAAGTATTCGAATGCGGCCAATCGCTGCCCCAAATCACTCGCTCCGGCGCGGCGGCGATGACGGCGCGCGCGTAAGGGATCACCTCGATAAACGGCAGACCGAAATAAGCATCCACACGCGTGTTGCAAATTTTGTCCGCGCCGCTGACTTTGACCCAGACATGCTGCAGCTTCATCAGTTCGAGCAACAATTGAAACCCCGGCTGCTCGATTCCGTTGGCCGGTTTCACCCGTGCGATATGATCGATCACGACCGGAACCGGCATGTTGCGGATGCGCTTTTCTTGTTCGATCAAGTTTTTCATGTCGATATGCAAATCGACCGACCAGCCGAGAGGCGTCACGTTTTCGATGCAACGGTCGAGCACGGCGAGCTTGATATTGCCGCGCGGCCGGTCGAGCAGGTTGAAACGCACGCCGCGTATGCCGCCTTCGTGCAGACGCCGCAACTCGTCTTGCGCGGTGTTGTCATCGATACGCGCGACGCCGCGGAAATTTTCATTACCGTTCTTGATCGCATCGAGAGTGGCGGAATTGTCCAGACCATGCACGCTCGGCTGCACAACCACGGCGCGCTCGATGCCGATGAGCGCAATCATTTTTCGATAATGTTGCAGGGGCGCCGCCGGCGGTGTGTACTCGTGGGTGGAGATAAACGGAAACTTTTCCGG
>JAICHC010000226.1 GCA_025922795.1 Candidatus Binatia bacterium
CGAAGCGCGTGATTTGGCCCAACAGTTTGCGGACAAAAACTGGGCAGGCTTCAAGGTAGAGAGGCCCCTCGGGTACGGCGGAGGCTATACCACCATGTGCTACCAGACAGCCAGCTCATCCACCGCAAAGCCTCTAATCTTATACTCCGTAGAGTATTCCATGGACCTAAAAAATCCAGCGGGTGAAACGCGCAATCTTTGCGTCGATCAGTTCGGCACCGTGAGTGAGTTCTGCGGCTATTCCGGCATCGCGGGCTTAGCCGGCCCAGCAGGCCCGGTGGGCCCAGCCGGTGCCACGGGTGCGCAAGGTCCAGCCGGACCTGTAGGCCCTCAAGCCATGGCTGCTTCGGAGAATCGCATGGCCTCGCCCGGCACGGGAAACAATTCGGCGGCGTTCAAGGACATCCTGTTCGACACCGATAAGTCGGACATTCGCTCGAATGAGATGAGCAAGATCGCTGACATCGCGGCGCACGTCAAGCAGAATGCGCCTATGCAGGTGGGTATCGGCGGCTACGCGGATTCGCGTGGCACCGACCAACACAACCAGGGTCTGAGCGAACGTCGTGTTAACGCTATTCGTGATGCGCTGGTGAAGGCCGGCGTTGCGAGTGATAAGATCCAGACCAGCGCCTTCGGCGAGCAGAAGCCGTTGTGCAACGAATCGACTGACGCTTGCTGGCAGCGCGACCGTCGCGTCGACGTGGGATTCCGCACCGGCAATTAAGCAAGAGGATCGATTGTTCTGGCAGAAGAGTCGGATCAACGACCCCTGGGCCCAACCGGTCCCAGGGGTCGTTGCGTATTAGCTTGCAATCGTGACTATAATGATTTCGGCCATGCGAAGGGTTTTTTTACCTCGTCACTTTCTCGAATCGGGTCTGCTACTTCTCATCTTGGCATCTCTCTATGTTTATTTTGAAGCTCAAAGGCTCCAGCAAGATCTCTTGCGCCAGACTGCGGACAAAGGATCCGCATTGGCCGCGGCGATGGAGGCTGGTGTTAGGAACGCGATCGTTGGGAACGCTTTCTTAGAGGATCTGATCGAGCAGCGTCTTTTGGACAACGCCCGGTTAATCGATCGACTGCTTCTCTCCCGTCGTGTAGATCAGGCGCTCCTTGAAGAGATCAGTGCGATGAACCGCCTGCAAAAAATCGATCTCCTCGATGAGCAGGGCCGGCCCTGGACACTGGCCGCACTGCCGGCAATGGTCGCCAGGAAAGCGGAAGGAGAAGAACAGCGCCGGCAAAAGTGGATACACTATATGTGGGGAAGGCGTTGGCAGTTGCCTACGCAAAACCCTGGGAACCGGGCTGCCGAACTGCCGCCAAGAATCATGAGCAGTGAATTCTGGCAAGGCAGCGCTATTGGCGTCGCCGTCGGCGCCCGCAGTTTTCCGGGGATTATCGCAATCCACGCCAATGCCGACTATATTTTGAACTTCGAAAAAGAGATCGGAGTTCAACGTCAGATCCAGGAGCTTGGCCGTGAGTCGGTTGCTGAGTTCGTCGCTCTACTCGATAGCAACCTCAATGTCGTCGCCCATACCGACCGGGGCCGTATCGGACAACAGGAAAAAGAGCCCCTGGTTTTGAAAGCCAAAGCGGATCGTCAGCTCTTCAGCCAAATCGTCGAGAGCGACGGGGGAAAACGGTACCTTGAGGTGGTGAAACCTCTTTCCCTGGATGAATCCAATTGGGGTTTCCTCAAGATCGGTCTTTCGCTGGGTTCGATGGAGATCGCCTGGCACAACAGCTTGCGTGCGATTGTCATTTTAGGCGTGGCTATCGTCGCTGCGGGCATTCTGGGAATGGCGGCGATTTTTTATAACCAGCATACACATCTGCTGGAGGTCAAAGCCCTGGAAGCTGAAGTGTTACACAGAGAGCGCCTCTCAGCGCTGGGAAACTTGGCAGCGGCCGTCGCCCATGAGGTCAGAAATCCGCTCAACGCCATTTCAATGGGACTGCAACGTCTCAAGGTGGAATTTCAGCCAACCGATGCTCAGGAGCACTATTCTCGGCTGACGGAACTGATGCTCGGGGAAGCGCAACGCATCAACTCGATAGTGGAGCAATTCCTCTCACTGGCCCGTCCTATCGAAATCAACGCCGAAGCGTTGCCGTTGCCGGAGGTTCTGAAAGAGTTAGCCGCGTTGCAAGATAGCGAAGCTAAGCGATCAAAGGTGCAGATTCGGGTCGTCGCAGCGCCCAACTTGCCAGCGCTCAAGGCTGACCCCGATCTTCTTACCCAAGTGTTGCTGAATCTCATGCTTAATGGTTTGCAAGCGATGCCGGACGGCGGAACTTTGACTCTCGAGGCAAAAACCTCAAACGGCAATTTTCTCATCGCCGTGACGGATACCGGGACCGGGATCACGGCAGAAAACCAGCGGCGAATTTTTGAGCCGTACTTCACGACGAAAGCGAAGGGCACCGGGCTGGGGCTGGCGATTTCTCGCAGAATTATTGAAGCTCACGGCGGAACGATCACGGTTTCTAACCAAGCAGGCGGTGGATGCCGCTTCGAGATTTCCTTGCCGCTTAACGGCGCGAAGGTATAAATGTCCAATCGTTTTCATATTCTGCTCGTCGATGACGAACCGGTGCAGCGTGAGATGATCGAAGGGTTTCTCAAAAAGCAAGGGTTTGAGGTGAGCGTAGCCGATAGTGCCGAGAGAGCCTTGGATCTGTTTCGTCAGGACGCCTTTGATCTGATTCTTACCGATCAAAAGATGGCTAACATGTCGGGCTTGGAGCTGCTGCAAGCCGTGCACGCTATCAACCCTGAAACGCCGGTCATCTTAATTACCGCCTTCGGCACTATCGAAGCAGCCGTGGCCGCTCTCAAACAAGGCGCCATCGACTACCTGACCAAGCCGCTGAATTTGGATGAGCTGCTTCACCGCATTCGATTGGTGAGCGACCGCCATCGAATTGTCACCGAGAACCGCGAGCTGCGGGAAGCATTACGGGAACGCCATCGCATCGAAGGAATCATCGGCGAGAGCGGGCCGATGCTCGAAGTCCTTTCAATGGTGCGGCGGGTGGCGCCAAGTGAAGCGACGGTATTGATCCGGGGCGAGAGCGGCACGGGAAAAGAACTGATTGCGAAAGCCATTCACTTTGGCAGCCCAAGAGCGCGTGGTCCTCTGGTCAAAGTCAACTGCGCGGCGCTTCCCGAAACCCTGCTCGAGTCGGAACTATTCGGCCATGAGAAAGGTGCTTTCACCGGTGCCGTAGCCTCGCGTCAGGGGCGCTTTGAGTTAGCCAATGGCGGGACGATCTTTCTCGATGAAATAGGCGATCTTCCTTTGCATCTACAGGCGAAGCTTTTGCGTGTGCTGCAGGAGCGCGAATACGAGAAGGTAGGTTCCAGCCGTCCGGTCAAGGTCGACGTCAGGATCCTGGCGGCCAGCCATCGGCCACTCGAGGATCTCATCAAAGCGGGACAACTACGGGAAGATCTCTACTATCGGCTCAACGTAGTCACGATTTTCATTCCACCGCTGAGGGAAAGACGCTCCGATGTTGCACTGCTGATAGACCATTTTCTGCGCCACTACGCGGAGAAAAACGGCAAGACCGTCCGCGGGCTTACGCCTGAAGGCCGGGATATTCTTTTACGCTACGACTATCCGGGGAACGTCCGGGAAATGGAAAATATTATCGAACGCGCCGTGGTCCTCACCAGAGACGATGTGATTGACAGCAGCGATCTGCCCCTAACAGTTCAGGAACCGGAAATCGGGGAGCACGGCGGGGAAGCTAATCTTACAGCCGCGGTGGAAGCGCTGGAGCGACGTATGATTAGGGACGCCCTGGCCCGGTCCGACGGCGTCCAAACTCGCGCCGCGGAGCTGCTCGGAATGAGTGAACGGGGACTGCGTTACAAATTGATAAAGTACGGTTTTCGAGAAGAAGACTCGGAGAATTAGGATTGCTGCGAAACTTCGCTGCCACCGCTTGACCGTTAATCTCTTTTAGACCTGTCTAATATTAGACGGAAACCACGATCGGACCCGGTATACCCTGAAGACGTGACTTAAGGAGGTTCCTATGGCTTCATACAACCGTCGAGCGGAAAATCACCGAGCTCCCTACCGCGGCAGAAGCGACCGCCAATGGGCCAACGTATTCGGCGAGAATCGAGAAGAAGAAAATTTTGCTGCTGAAGAGGAACAATCACATCGGGTACTCCGTGAGCGGCTACGCCAACGCGGTCGGTCGCATGTGTCCTCGCTCGATAAGCAGAACCGGAATTGAGCGTATCACGTAGAGCCGTAGCGAAAGAATTTCAATCCTAGGACGGAGGGCGATTGTACGCCGGCGCATCGCTCACCAGCAAAGCCTTAAGCAGGCTCCACGAACGCCTTGCATTGACTGAGATCAGCGTTCGTTGGAAGGCAGCAGCATGAGTTGCTTAGATCTTCCTTAGCGCTTCAATGGTGCTAGGAATCACTTAGCACCAGCGAATGAACTCCATGGCCACGTTTCTCAATTATGAGCCGGTCCCGTTAGCGTTCGGCACCAGCGGTTTGCGCGGGTTGGTCAAAGATATTACCGACCTCGAAGCCTATATCAACGTCAAGGCAACGTTGCGCTATTTGTTAGGTATCGGCGATATCCATCCGAGCAGTACGGTGGTTATTGCTGGCGACTTGCGGCCGAGCACCGACCGCATCATGCGCGCTTGCGCTCAAGCGATTATCGACGCGGGCTTTCAGGTGGAGAACGCCGGCAAGATCCCGACGCCCGCGTTGATATTCCATTCGCTGTCCACCGGGCGCGCCGGCGTGATGGTGACGGGTAGCCACATTCCCTTCGATCGTAACGGCATTAAAGTCAATAAAAGCGTCGGCGAGATTTTGAAGTCGGACGAAGCAGGGATCAGCCGCGAAGTGGAACTTGTGCGCCTCGAAGAATATAGCCGTAGCGCGACGACTTCAGCGTTCGACGCCTCCGGCATGTTAAAGTCCGCGCTCGAGTTGCCGCCGCTCGATCGCGCCGCCGAAAAAACTTACGTTCATCGCTATCTGAGCAGCTTTGATAGCGGCGGCCTCTCCGGTCTGCGGGTTCTCGTTTATCAGCATTCGGCGGTGGGACGGGATATCTTGCCGCGGATACTCCAAGAGCTTGGCGCCGTGGTGCTTGCCGCGGAGCGCAGCGAAACGTTCATTCCCATCGATACGGAAAATATCACCGGCGAACAGCTCGATTGTCTAGAAGAACTCACCGTCGCCGCCGAAGCGAACGGCCGGCCGCTCCACGCGATTGTGTCCACGGACGGTGACTCCGATCGGCCATTGGTAACGGCCATCCTGCCCGTGAACGAAATTGAGCCTGGCGGCCGGCGCGTGCGTTTCTTGCCCGGCGACCTTTTGGGCCTTGCCGTTGCCGAGTATCTGCGCGCGGATGCGGCAGCCGTTCCGATCAGTGCCAATGATGCGGTCGAGCGGCGCATGGAGGAGCGCGCGGTTTCCCTTCTGAAGAGGAAGATCGGATCGCCCTAC